>JACDGO010000394.1 GCA_013821585.1 Sphingomonadaceae bacterium | reverse complement strand
ACTTCCTCCTCCACCGAAGGTCGTGCGGTGACGATCCGCAAGTCGCGATACACTTGCGTGCTGTCGGCATTGATGATCGTGCCGCCGTGCTTCTCCGCCAGCATCAGCGCGAGCGCGGACTTGCCGCTCGCGGTCGGCCCTGCGATGAGCGCGACTTTGGGGAGGGCGGTCACTCCCTCCCTTTCACCGTTCGCCCTGAGCTTGTCGAAGGGCCGCACGTTCTTGCCGACAGGAAGAACGGTGCTTCGACAAGCTCAGCACGAACAGAACGGAGGAATGCGGGCTTGTTCATTGCGACCCTGATAGCCGCCAGTCTGCCGAAGGGCGAGGTCGCCGCGGCGCGCGACCGGCTCGACGCCGCCGGGTGCCTGCCGGTGGCGGAAGAATGGGTCGAGGACGGCGTGGCATGCGACCTGCAATTCGGTCGCGACATGGCAGCCGCACGCGCCGCGCTGGAGGGGGAGGGCTATGACGTTGTCGTCCAGCCTGTCGAACACCGCCGCAAGAAGCTGATCGTCGCCGACATGGATTCGACGATGATCACCGTCGAATGCATCGACGAGCTCGCCGACTATGTCGGACTGAAGGCCGAAGTCGCCGCCGTCACCGAACGCGCGATGCGCGGTGAGATCGACTTCGCCGGCGCGCTCCGCGATCGCGTCGTGCTCCTCGCCGGCATGAAGGAATCGACCGTCGCCAAATGTCTGCGCGAACGCGTAAAGGTCACATCCGGCGCGAAGGGCCTCATCCGCGCCTTCCGCGCGAACGGCGGCACCACGATCCTCGTCTCGGGCGGCTTCAACCATTTCGCGGACCCCGTCGCCGCAGAGATCGGCTTCGACCGCGCTCTCGCGAACCGGCTTGTTGTGAAGGACGGTAGGCTGACCGGCGTAACCGAACAGCCGATCGTCGACGCCGAGGCCAAGAAGGCCACGCTCCTCACGGCCCTCGCCGAACGCGGCCTGCCTCCGAGTGCCAGCATTGCCATCGGCGACGGTGCGAACGACATCCCGATGATCGAGGCGGCGGGCCTTGGCGTCGCCTATCACGCCAAGCCTAAGACCGAAGCTGCGGCGGACGCGCGCGTGCGGTTCGGTGATCTGTCTGTGGTGAGATATTCGCTCGGAATATAGCGCAAAACCGCGAATGCCCGGAGCGTTTCCACCCCGGGCACCCGCGTGACGATCGCTCGTCAGCCCCCTCTCTAAAGGCTTCGTCTCTACAGCGTCCGCCCTCTTCGAACCGGACGCCGGAGCCTGAAGCCCTCCCCGAACCGCGGCCATTGCCTTTCGTTTCAGACTCGTGACGCTAGTGAAGGCGGGGGCGCTTGCCAACGCGATTGCGACGATGCGCCGACGATTTGGCGGGCGCTGTGTTCATTGCGCAACAGGTTCCAGGACCGTAAGGCGCCGGTCGCATGATCCTGTCCCCCTATGAGCGAATGATCGCCCGGCGTTACCTTTTGCCGGGCAAGGGCGAGGGGTTCATCTTCCTCGTCGCCTCGATCAGCCTCGTCGCCGTCATGCTCGGCGTCGCCGCGCTGATCATCGTCATGAGCGTGATGAACGGGTTTCGCGCAGAGCTGTTCGACAAGATCGTCGGCCTCAACGGCCATGCGGTGGTGCAGGGTTACAACGGCCGCCTGCCCGATTGGCGCGAGATCGCCGCCGAGGCGCGGCGCACGCCCGGCGTCACTTCGGCGACGCCGTTGATCGAGCAGCCGCTGATGGCGAGTCATGAAGGCCGCGTCGAGGGCGTCCTCGTGCGCGGCATGCGCGTCGAGGACATTCGCGGCAACGCGACGATGCGCCAAGGGTTGAAGGCGGGGAGCATGGCTGCGCTCGTTCCGGGAAGTGGCAATGTCGCGATCGGCGCGCGCCTCGCCGAAGCGCTCGGCGCGCAGGTCGGCGGGGAGATCAGCCTCGTCTCGCCCGCGGGGCAGACGACGCCGTTCGGCACCGTGCCGCGCATCGTCAGCTACCGCGTCGCCGCGATCTTCGAGGTCGGCGTCTACGACTATGACAAGGCGTTCGTCGTCATGCCGATCGCCGACGCGCAGACATTGCTGCTCCTCGGCGACGCGGTCGGCATGATCGAGCTTCAGACTATCGACGCCGACAAGGTGGCGGCGACGCTGCTGCCGCTGCGCCGTCAGGTCGGCGAGCGCGCGGTCGTCACCGACTGGCGGCAGATGAACTCGGCGCTGTTCGAAGCGCTGTCGGTCGAGCGTGTGGCGATGTTCGTCGTGCTGTCGATCATCATCCTCGTCGCGGTGTTCAACATCTTGTCGTCGCTGATCATGCTGGTGCGTGCCAAGACGCGCGACATCGCCATATTGCGGACGATGGGCGCGAGTCGGCGCGCGCTGATCCGCATCTTCGTGACCGTGGGCGTGACGATCGGCGCGCTCGGCACGGCTGCGGGCCTCATCCTCGGCTTCATCTTCCTGTTCTTCCGCCAGGGTGTCGTCGATGCAGTCCAATATGCGACGGGACAGAATCTGTGGGATCCGTCGATCCGCTTCCTGACCGAGCTTCCTTCGAAGACCGACCCGCTCGAGGTGATCGGCATCGCCGCGATGGCGATGGCGTTCAGCTTCCTCGCGACGCTTTATCCCGCATTCAAGGCCGCGAGCACCGATCCGGTCCAGGTGCTGCGCTATGAGTGACGTGCTGGCGGTCGCCGGCCTGAAGCGCGCGTTCCGGCAGGGCGAAGCGGTGATCCATGTGCTGCGTGGCGTCAACCTGACCGTCGCCAAGGGCGAGATCGTCGCGCTGCTCGGCCCGTCGGGGTCGGGTAAATCGACGCTGCTTCAGGCGGTCGGCCTGCTCGAAGGCGGTTTCGAGGGATCGATCCGTATCGACGGCGAGGAAGCCGCGAGTCTCGACAGCGATGGCCGCACGCGCCTGCGCCGCGACGCACTCGGCTTCGTCTACCAGTTCCATCATCTTCTGCCAGACTTCAACGCGCGCGAGAATGTCGTGCTGCCGCAGCTCATCCACGGCACCGAACGCGGCGCG
>JACDGO010000393.1 GCA_013821585.1 Sphingomonadaceae bacterium | reverse complement strand
GTGGGGAAGGGCGGGGTCGTCCGCGATCCCGAGGTGCGCACGGCGGCGTGCGAGGCGGTCGCGGCCTGGCTGGACGGAGAAGGCTGGACAATCGAGGGCCTCGTCGAAAGCCCGATCACCGGCCCCGAAGGCAATGTCGAATATCTGATCGCCGCGCATCGCGGCTGAGACGTTGGTCGAAGCGGCTCCCCATTCGGTCGAACACCGCGTGCGCGCGAGATCCGAAACTTCAAGAAGTCGAAACACGTTGCGGTTGACACGTCGGGCGCGCGCGGCGTAACGATTACATCTGTAGTCAGTGGTGGGGAGTTTCTATGCGGTATCACTGGCTGCTCGGCGCGGCGTTGATCGCCCAGCCCGCGCTCGCGCAACGCACCGAAGACAATGCGACAACACAGGCCGAGGATGCATTCGGCAAGTCGGTCGGCGACCAGTCGATCGGCATCTACAACCCGTATGACGTGCGCGGCTTTTCCCCGGTCGACGCGGGCAACGTCCGCATCGAAGGTCTCTATTTCGACCAGCAGGCGTCGCTGACCGAACGGCTGGCCGCCGGCTCGACGATCCGCGTCGGCTTGTCCGCGCAGAGCTACCCGTTCCCCGCGCCGACGGGCATCGCCGATTTCACGCTCAGGAAGCCCGGCGATCATCCGCTCGCCTCGTTCGCGCTCAACTATGGCCCCTATAACGTGAAGTCGGCCGAGGCCGATTTTCAGCTTCCACTCGATGGCGCGCGGCTGGGGCTGGTCGCGGGCGCCGCGATCTATCGCGATGGTGAGCCCTATGGCGGGACGCCCCAGGAAACTGCGACGGCGATCCTGCTTCATTGGTCGCCGCGGCCGGGCATCGACGTCACGCCCTTCTACAGCCGCAACCGCCGCGTGGACGACGAGCAACAGCCGCTGATCTTTACCGATGGCGCGTTCCTGCCCAAGCGGTTCCCGCGCAACCCCTTCTTCGGTCAGGACTGGGCGGACTTCGCCGGAACGTTCGTGAACTACGGCGTCCTCGCGCGCGCGGACCCGCTCGGCTTCGACGTGCGGCTCGGCGTGTTCCGCTCGATCAACGATAACGACAAGACGGCGGCCGACCTGTTGTTCGGAACCGCGCGCGACGGATCGGTCGCCGATCGCATCGTCGTCATCGAGAATGGCGACAAATCGGCGTCGACCTCGGGCGAGCTGCGCGTCGCGAAAAGCTTCGACGAGGGACCGCGGCGGCACACGCTGATCGTCTCGGCGCGCGGACGCGCGCAGGACCGGCGCTACGGCGGCGCGGACTTCATTGACTTGGGGGCGAGCACCAGCCTCGGGCCTGATCCCCGACCCGAGCCGTCACACGTCGACGGCCCCAAGACCTTCGACCGCGTTCGCCAGACGACGGTCGGGGTCGGCTATCAGGGCAAGTGGCGCGGCGTCGGCGAAGTGAGCATCGGCATCCAGAAGACGCGCTACACCAAGCGCATAACCGATCCCGATCCGGCGATCGTCTTTCCCGAAACGCGCGCTTCACCATGGCTGCCGAGCGCGACCGCCGCGCTCTATCTGGCGCCGAGCGTCGCGCTTTACGCCGGCTATACGCGCGGCCTGGAGGAAAGCCCGGTCGCGCCGAGCGATGCCGTCAACCTCAACGAAGCGCCGCCCGCGATCCGCACGCGGCAAAAGGACGGCGGCGTGCGCTGGACGATCAGCCCCAGCGTCACCGCGGTGCTGGGCGCGTTCGAGGTCGAAAAGCCCTACTTCAATCTCGATCCCGCACGGCGGTTCCGCCAGCTCGGCCAGGTCACCAACCGCGGGATCGAATTCTCGATCGCCGGGCAGGTCGCGCCGGGCCTCAGCCTCGTCGCGGGCAACGTCCTGCTCGACGCCAAGGTATCGGGAGAGGAAGTCGCGGCGGGGCGGATCGGCCCGCGCCCGGTCGGCACCTTTCGCCGTCACACGATCATCAGCATGAACTATTCCGTGCCGACGTTCGAGGCGCTGTCGTTCGACGCCTATTTCGAAGGGACGAGCAACCGCACCGCGAACAGCGCGAACACGCTGCTCATTCCGGAGCGCGCGATCGTGAACCTCGGCACGCGCTATCGCTTCAAGGTGGGCGAGACAGCGCTGCTGGTGCGCGCGCAAGTTCAAAACGTCACCAACACTTTCGGCTGGAACGTGGGCGGCAGCGGCTTCTTCGTGCCCAACGGCGCGCGCCGCTGGCTGCTGAGCGTCGCCGCCGACGTTTGACGGCGGGCCGTAACCCGATAAAGGGCCGGCCATGGGTGAAATCGCGTCGCCGGGTCAGTTGCGTATGTCGTTCGTGCGTTGGGCGCTCGTCACGGTGCCGCTGGTCGTGTTCCTCGGCTTTCTCGCGGGCCGTGTGTCGAGCCCCGACAACCGCTGGTATGCCGCGCTGCGCAAGCCCGCGGCGATGCCGCCGCCCTGGGCCTTCCCCGTCGCCTGGACGGTCCTTTACATCTTGCTCGGCGTCGCGATCGCGATGGTCCTCCATGCGCGCGGCGCACGCTGGCGGGGGATCGCGATCGCGCTGTTCGCGGTCAGCCTCGCGCTCAATCTCGCCTGGTCGCCGCTTTTCTTCGCCGCGCATCAGGTGCTCGCGGCGTTTGCGCTGATCCTCGGCATGTTCGCCTTCGCGGTGGCGACGGCGTTCGCGTTCGGGCGGGTGCGGAGCGCGGCGGCGTGGCTGATGGTGCCCTATCTCGTCTGGCTGAGCTTCGCCGCGATCCTCAACTGGCAGACTCACAGGCTCAATCCGGACGCGGAAGAGCTTGTGCCGAGGCACGGCGCAACCCAAATAACGCTTTAGGCAAGGGCAACCGACCAAAAGGCGATTCGCAATGCAGACCGAAAACCGCATGTTCGACGATTTCAGCAAGTTCGTAAACGGCGCCGCCGGAACGATCGCGGGGATGGGCCGTGAGGCCGAGGCCCAGTTTCGCGAGAAGATGAAGGAATGGATCGGCGGGCTCGATTTCGTCGGCCGCGACGAGTTCGAGGCGGTGAAGACGATGGCCGCCAC
>JACDGO010000392.1 GCA_013821585.1 Sphingomonadaceae bacterium | reverse complement strand
GCTCTCAACCGATTCGAGCGTCTTGACCCCAATTTCCTCGGCATATCGAGCGACGCGGGCGAGCAATTCCCAGCCAATCCCCTTGTCCTTGTGATCCCCCCGGATAGCGATCGCCACTTCGCCGCGGTCGAGCGCGGCATCGCAGGCGAGCATAGCGGTCGCAATCATCATCGATCCATCGGCGGTGAAGGCCAGGAAGTTCTCGGCCCGGCTGTGATCGACATGGGTCAGGGACTCGATCTGGTTTGCGCCGACCACTTTTACCGCGGTGAGGAACCGGAAGCGCAGGTCCTCGCGCGTCACATGCGTGAAGAAATCGGCGAGCGTGTCATCGTCTGCTGGACTGGCCGGGCGGACGTGGAAGCGAAAGCCGGTACGCGTCGTCAGATAGGTGCTGCGGTCGTCCATGGTCGGTCCTTGTGCGCCAGCCGCGGAGGCTTGGTCGTTGTGGCCGACCTAAATGTCGATCGGGATCGTCTTCAGGAATGCGCGGAAACCTCGATGTGTCCTAGGCTCGGAAAACACCTAGCGAGCGCCGGGGAAAGCGGGTTCGCATTGCCGAAAGCCCGCTGGTTGTCGGAGCACTGCGATGCACAGGCGTGACAGTTAGATCTGGCCGATCGCCTTCGAGTTAGCGGGACCTGACACTAAGTAATTTCCGACGCTGAACGCGAACCGGGCGAGATCGTAGCGAATCTCAAGCCCCCCATTAATTGCCAACGGCACGAAGGATAGCATTGTGGTCAACACCATCTTGAAGCCCGACTCGCGCTCCTCGGCCGAGGAGCGCGCGGCCCAACCGGTTGTGCATCACCTCCCCCAAGGATTTTCGGATAGCTTCGCGCTGGGCTTCACCAAGCTGCTGCGCTTCTGCGCCGATACCTTTTTCACCAAGAAGTATGGCCACCGAGCGATCGTGCTCGAGACGGTGGCGGCAGTGCCGGGAATGGTCGGCGCGATGTTCACCCATCTCAGTTGTCTGCGCTGGATGCGCGATGACAAGGGCTGGATCCGCACGCTGATGGAGGAAGCGGAAAATGAGCGGATGCATTTGATGACCTTCATCGAGATCGCCAAGCCGACGTGGTTTGAGCGGATGGTCATCCTCGGCGTCCAGGGCGTTTTCCTAATCGGATTCTCAATCCTCTACCTCCTGTCGCCTCGCACCGCGCACCGCGTGGTCGGATATTTCGAAGAGGAGGCCGTGATCAGCTATACGCTCTACCTAAAGGAAATCGACGAGGGCCGATCGCCGAACGTGCCCGCGCCGACGATCGCGCGGCATTATTGGAGGATGGCCGATGATGCGACACTGCGCGACGTCGTCCTCGTTGTTCGGGCCGATGAAGCTCATCATCGCGACGTCAATCATGGGTTCGCCAACTCGCTTGGCGGGACGGCGACAACCCCGGCGGTCATTGCGCCCTATCCGGGGCACGCCGCCGACTTGCAGACCGGCAGCTGACGAGCGCCGAGCGTGGCTACTTGCGATCGTTTGGATCGGCAGGCGGGTGTCGCGCCAAATCCATGTTAGGACACATCGCGACTGAGGGGCGCGGTAGCGACCGGCGGTGACGCTACAGAAGGAACAATAGCGCTGAGCTACGATCAGGCCGAGCTGCGCGACACGCCGCTATTGGCCGAGGAGCTTGGCCTGCTGATCGACGGTGCGACCAACTATGCAATCTACATGCTCGATCCGCATGGCCTCGTGACGATCTGGAACAGGGGCGCCGAGCGCATCAAGGGCTGGCGATCGGCGGATATCATCGGCCAGCATTTCGCGCTTTTCTACCCACCCGACGATGTTGCCGCCGGCAAGCCGCAGGCCGATCTCGATCGGGCGAGCGCCGAAGGCCGCGTCGAGGAAGATAGCTGGCGCATCCGCAAAGACGGGTCCGAATTCCTTGCCAGCGTCACGATCACAGCGTTGCGCGATTCCGCCGGCGCTTTGCGCGGATTCGGCAAGGTGGTCCGCGACATCACCGACCAGAAGGCGGCGGAGACCGCGCTTTCGCGGCGCGAGTACCATCTTCGATCGATCCTGGAGACCGTCCCCGATGCGATGATCGTCATCGATGAGCATGGCTCGATCTCTTCGTTCAGCGCTGCGGCGGAGCGGCTATTCGGTCATTCCCAGGCAGAGGTGATCGGCCGCAACGTAAAGATGCTTATGCCCGACCCGGATCGTCGCCAGCACGATGCTTATCTCGATCATTATCGCACGACCGGCCAACGCAAGGTGATTGGCAAGCTCCGCATCGCTACGGGTCTGCGCCGCAACGGCGAGACATTTCCGCTCGAGCTGACAGTCGGCGAGACACTCAGCGGGGGCCAGCGCATCTTCACCGCCTTTCTGCGTGATTTGACCGGGCGCCGTTTAACTGAGCTGCGGATGCAGGAGCTGCAGTCGGAACTTATCCACGTATCGCGGCTGAGCGCGATGGGAACAATGGCTTCGACGCTGGCGCACGAACTCAACCAGCCGCTGACGGCAATCGCCAATTATCTGGAAACCACGCGTGACATGCTGCGGGACCCCGACGCTGAGACGATCGATCTCGTCCGCGACGCACTGGATGAGGCGGCGGGGCAGGCCTTGCGCGCCGGCGAAATCGTACGGCGTTTGCGCGAGTTCGTCGCTCACGGCGCCGTCCAGCATCGCGCCGAACCGCTCGGTGCGCTCGTCCGCGAAGCTGCCGGCCTGGCGCTGATCGGGACGCCAGAGCTTGGTATACAGACGGTCATGGCCCTTTCGGAGGAAAATGATCTGGTGCAGGTCGATCGCGTCCAGATCCAGCAGGTGCTGGTGAATCTGATCCGCAACGCTGTCGAGGTTATGACGGGAGCCAGCCGACGAGTGTTGGCGATCTCGACAGAAACCGAATCCAATGGCTGCATGAAGGTGAGCGTCCAGGATACCGGCGACGGGATCGCCCCCGTGATCGCCGATCGGCTGTTCCAGGCGTTCGCCTCTACCAAGGAAGATGGCATGGGGCTCGGCCTTTCGATTTGCCGCACGATC
>JACDGO010000391.1 GCA_013821585.1 Sphingomonadaceae bacterium | reverse complement strand
CGTTCACATCGGTCAGCGTGTGGACGATGAAGCTGACTGGCGCAGCCAGCGACTTGTTGATCGTTACGTCGCGCATCAGCCGATCCTCGGCTGCCGACCAGAACTCGAAATCGGCAAGCCGGTCGTCGTTGACGACGATCAGGATGTCATAGTCGGACTGGTAACCGCCCACGGGATCGGAAACCCAGTCGCCGCGCGCAAACGACCCGTAGAGAACGATCTTGAAGATGCGGCCCTGCTTGCTCCATTTGCCGGTGCCGGGACGCAGAGCCGCTTCGAACTCCTCGAACAGCACGCGTACGACATGCGCCAGCTCGCGCTGGGCGCTTTGCGGCAGATGATCGAGCTGATCGCGCATATGCTCTGTCCTATCGCCGTGCGCTGAGAATGCACGAACCGGGACGCGCGAAAGTGTTGGCAAGCGATGGCCAGAGTTCGACCGAACCTGCTCGCGCCGGATCGTCCCGTCCGCTCATGTCCGCTCATACCATGTGCCTTTGCCGCCACCGTGCTGCGCAAGATGGTTGGCCGCAACCAGCGCCTGCAAATGTTTTTTCACCGTGTTGCGGTTGGCTCCAGACATGCCGACGATCTGACTGACGGTGATCCGGCCATGCGCTTTGGCCAGCTCGAGGATTTTCAGGGAGAGTTCGGGCAGATTGACGATCAGCAAGTTCTCGCGGGCGATCTTCGTCTCCAGCCGCGCCTTCTGGCGCTGGAGCGAGGTCAGGAAATAGACGATCCACGGCTCCCATGCAGGCGCGTCGCTCCGGATCGTCCCCTGCGTCCGGCGAAGGCTGAGATAATAGCCATCCTTCGTCGCCTCGATCACGCTTTCGAGCGAACTATAGGGGACATAGGCGTAGCCGCTGCGCAACAGCAGCAGCGTGGTCAGCACCCGCGACAGTCGGCCATTGCCATCCTGAAACGGATGGATTTCGAGAAAGACGACGATGAAGATGGCGATGGCCAGCAGCGGGTGCAGATTGCGGTCATCGAGCGTTTCGTTCAGCCATCGGACCAGTTCTTCCATCAATCGCGGCGTGTCGAACGGCGTAGCCGTCTCGAACACCACGCCGATTTCCTTGCCGTGGGCATCGAAGGCGACGACATGGTTGGTGCCGGTCTTGTAGCTGCCGCGATGCCGCGCATCCTTGCCGCTGTGAACCAGCAAGTCGCGATGAAGCTGCCTGATATGGTTTTCGGTTGGCACAATCGCGTCGAACGACCCGAACACCGTTTCCATAACCTCGGCGTATCCCGCCACTTCTTGCTCGTCGCGGGTGGCGAAGTGGCGGATTTCAATGTTTGAAAGCAGTCGTTCCACATCACTGTCGGACAGTTTGCTCCCTTCGATCCGCGTCGAGGAGCCGATGCTTTCAATCGTCGCCACGCGGCGCAGCGCGGAAAGGCGGTCGGGCGCAAGCGTTCCCAAGGCGCGCCACGCGCCTTTGAACTCGTCGATCTCCCCAATCAGCGAGAGCATCTGCGGCGTGATAACGAGGGCAGCGGCGTTAATCGGCATACCCATATATATACCCGTAAATATCCATAAATGCAATTTGCGGTGATGCATCCGTATTCTTATCCAAAAATACCCGTAACCCCACCCTTCGCGCAATCGGCACGGCAGCCATAAGCTGACGTGCCGATTTAGGGCTGGTCGGAACGACCGGCCTGCGCCCGTCCAGCATGGACGGCCGCGCGCACTTCGATCAGAACATCTCAAGCTGATTCCGCATCGGATTCCAGAATCCGATGTCGAGCGCGCGCTGTTCACGGCGAGGCTGCATCGGCCGCGCGGCAAGCCAGCCAAGCTGTTCGCCCATGCTGACGGGCGCGATGCCCGTCATCAAGATTTGGTTAGGGTCTGACAGTTTGACGGGGGCCAAGGTCTTTGCGCTTCACGGCTCTGTCTCCGCTCAATATTCATCGGACAGCATGATGGTCAGGACGCGCCGCGTAATCGCTGGGTTCGCCGCGTCGTCGCTGGCAAACTCCATCTGGCGGTCGTAGTAATCGAGTCTCCAGAACACCCGTTCGCGCTCATCCTCGCGCAACCGCGGGCGCTCGGTCGTCCAGCAACCATCGGCAAGCTGGTAAATCGTCCCGAAATCCCGCTCGCTATGGGGGTCGTTGTCCTCGTCAAAGGCGTCGTAGGTTTCGATCAACTCACGGACGCTGGATTGAGCGGCGTCGGGCAGCGAACGAAACCCGACTGTCGCAACGGCGGTGCACGCAACGCCCATCGCTCGCCGTGCCAAGTCGTTCAAACGGGCGATGCGCTCGCGCTGCTCGCGGGCTGTGCAAAGGGCGGCGCTCACTGCACCCGCCCCTGTCCAACAGTGGCGCGGCGCGCGTGGCGCTCTTCGCAAATCAGGACCAAAGCCCCGAAATCCTCGCGCTCGCCAAGCCGGTCGGCGATCTTGCGAACGCAATCGAGCGGCAAGCCGTTCTCGTTGGCGACACCGCGCAGATAATCGTCGCGGCACTCCGCGCCGCGAGCGCGATAGTTCAACAGCAAATCGGTCATCTCAAACCTTCCTCGAGGCGAAGCCGCACTGGCTGCGACATGCGGCTCTGCCTTCCGGCGAGGATGGGAGGGGGAGGGAAAGCTGAATCGACGCCCTGGCGCGGGCCAGCGGGCGCGCAGCGACCGCCACTCGGGGGCGGCTATTCTGCTTTGGGAACGAGAGGGCAAAGCCCTTGGCGTTCCCACACCATTAGGAAAACGGAGCCGTCAGGCTCCCTCAGCCGCACCGCGGCACAAGAACGGCGCCCTTGCAACGGCGCGACGCAGACGGGTGATGTGTCGGCAAGCCGAGCGCCGACAAGGCTGTTGCGCCATCGGCGCAGCGCCGCCAGTCGAAGTGAACGCGCGCCCGGCGCTCGCACGGCAAGGAGAGAGCATCTGTCTTGAACGTCAAGCGGTCTTTGGCTGCCAAAGTCGATCTTCGCTGACGATCGTATTGGCGAGGATGACGAGCTTTCTCGCCACGGCGACGAGCGCGACCTTCTTGGCCTTTC
>JACDGO010000390.1:1561-3032 GCA_013821585.1 Sphingomonadaceae bacterium | reverse complement strand
CCCTCGCGTTGCCGGGCGCGGGCAAGGACTTCGAGGTCATCGGCATTCCGCTGGCGAGGCCGGGATTCTACGTCGTCGAGCTGACGAGCCCGTTACTGGGCAAGGCGCTGCTCGGCCGCGACGCGCCGCGCTATGTGTCGGCGGGCGCGCTCGTCACCAACATGGCGGTACATTTCAAATGGGGACGCGAGGGGTCGCTCGCCTGGGTGACGGCGCTCGACAGTGGCAAGCCGGTCGGCGGCGCCGACGTCCGCGTTACCGACAGCTGCACGGGCAAGCTGCTCGCGCGCGGTGTGAGCGATGCGCAGGGGCGGCTGATGGTCCGGAGCGGACTGCCGGTGCCCGAGACCTATGGCAGCTGCGGCGAGAATTCGGACGCGCATCAGTTGATGGTGTCGGCGCGCGCCTCCGACGATTTTAGCTTCACGCTGACCGGTTGGGGCAAGGGCATCCAACCCTATGACTTCGACCTCAACTACGGCTGGTCGGAACGCGAGAACATCTTTCACACCGTGTTCGACCGCACGCTGATCCGCGCCGGCGAGACGATCGACATGAAGCATTTCCTGCGGAAGCCGGTCGGCGCGGGCTTCGCCTTCGCGGAGCCCCTCGACGCGACGCTTAGGCTCTCGCACCGCGGATCGGACACCCAGTTCGACTTGCCGCTCAAGGTTGGCGCGGAAGGGATCGGCGAGACGAGCTGGACCGCGCCTGCGGGCGCGCCAATGGGCGATTACGACCTGTCGGTGATGGTCGGCGACAAGACGATCCATTCGGACCAGTCTTTCCGCGTCGACGAGTTCCGCCTGCCGACGATGCGCGCGACGGTGACGGGGCCGAAGGACGCGCTGGTGCGCCCGGCGATCGTGCCGCTCGACCTGTTCGTCGGCTATCTTTCGGGCGGCGGCGCTTCGAACCTGCCGGTGGCGATTCGCACCGCATTTTCGACCGACGACAGCGCACCCGAAGGCTGGGACGGCTGGAGCTTCGGCGGCGGCGAGGTGAAGGAAGGGACGACGCCGCTCGACGGCGACGGCGAGGCGCCCGCCAAGCCCACGCCGTTGTCGCAGACGCTGCCCGTCACGCTCAATGCGAACGGCACGGCGCAGACCAATGTCGAGATCAATCAGCCGGTCGATACGACGACCGCGATGACGGTCGAGATGGATTATCAGGACGCCAACGGCGAAACGCTGACCGCGCGCCGCAAGATATTGCTCAACCCGTCGGCGGTGCGCCTCGGCGTCAAGACCGACGGCTGGCTGATGCGCGACAGCGACTTGCGCCTGAAGTTCGCGGCGATCGGCGTCGATGGAACGGCAAAGCGCGGCCAGCGAATCGACGTCGCGCTCTATTCGCGCGAAACGATCACCGCGCGGCGGCGGCTGATCGGTGGCTTCTACGCCTATGACAATCAGGAGAAAGTGACGAAGCTCCCGGGCGGCTGCTCGGCGACGACCGACGACAAGGG
>JACDGO010000390.1:0-1551 GCA_013821585.1 Sphingomonadaceae bacterium | reverse complement strand
GTCACCGTCGTCGCGACGACGATCGACGCCGACGGCAACATCGCGCGCGCGGTCAAATCCGTGTGGCTCGCGGGCGAGGACGACTGGTGGTTCGGCGGCGACAACGGCGACCGCATGGACCTCGTCCCCGAGCAGAAGGCCTACAAGGCCGGCGAGACCGCGAAATTCCAGGTGCGCATGCCATTCCGCTCGGCGACCGCGCTCGTCACCGTCGAGCGCGAGGGCGTGCTGTCGAGCTTCGTCACCGAGCTGTCGGGAACCGATCCGGTGGTCGAAGTGCCGATGCCCGCCGCCTACGCGCCCGACGTCTATGTTTCGGTGATGGCGGTCAGGGGGCGGATCGGTGGGTTCAAGCTATGGCTCGCCGATTTCGCGCGGCGCTGGCACCTGCCGTTCTTCAGCCGCGAAGGCGCGGAGCCGACCGCGCTCGTCGACCTCGCCAAACCGAGCTATCGCCTCGGCATCGCGATGGTGAAGGTCGGCTGGGAGGGCCACCGGCTTGGCGTCGCGGTCAAGGCCGACCGATCGCAATACGCGGTGCGCGACACCGCGAACATCGACGTCGCGGTGACCGAACCAAGCGGGAAGCCTGCGCGCTCGGCCGAGATCGCCTTCGCCGCGGTCGACGAAGCGCTGCTCCAGCTTTCGCCCAACGACAGCTGGAACCTGATCGACGCGATGATGGGCGACCGCGCGATCGGCGTGCTGACCTCGACCGCGCAGACGCAGGTCGTCGGCAAGCGCCATTACGGCAAGAAGGCGGTCGAGGCGGGCGGTGGAGGGGGCGGCGATTTGTCGGGCGTGACGCGCGACGACTTCCGCCCGCTGCTGCTGTGGAAGGGCCGCGTGCCGCTCGACGCGAACGGCCATGCGCGTATTCCCGTCCAGCTTTCGGATTCATTGTCGGCGTTCCGGCTGGTCGCGATCGCAAGCTCGGGCGCGCAATTGTTCGGGACGGGCGAAACGAGCGTGCGCACCGCGCAGGATCTGTCGATCTATTCGGCGCTGCCGCCGCTGATCCGCACCGGCGATTATTACGGCGCGAGCTTCACGCTCAGGAACGGCTCCGACCATGCGATGCGGGTGACGGCGAACGTGAAGGTCAACCCGTCGGTCGCGCGCGGACGGCCGCTGACCGTGACGATCCCGGCGGGCGGCGCGGTTCCCGTCACCTGGAACCTGCCCGCGCCCAACAATGCGGGGCGGCTCGAATGGACGATCGACGCGCACTCGGCCGACGGCAAGGCGATTGACAGGCTCTCGGCTGGTCAGGATGTGGTCCCTGCCGTGCCGATCGAGGTTTGGGCGGCGACGCTGACGCGCGTCGGCGCGGGGACGAGCATCCCGATAGCGCCGCCGTTGGGTTTGCTGCCCGGCGGTTATGTCGATGTGAAACTATCGGACAGCCTCGCGCCGCCGCTCGCGGGCGTGCGGGCGTATATGACCGCCTATCCCTATAGCTGCTTCGAACAACAGCTGAGCCGCGCGGTCGCGCTCGGCGACGCGGGGCTGTGGGGCGGCCTCGCGGGCGCGATCCCGACCTATCTCGAT
>JACDGO010000389.1 GCA_013821585.1 Sphingomonadaceae bacterium | reverse complement strand
ACACCAGATGCACCGGCGCGTCGATCTGGCCGATCGTGCCGATCACTTCGGCGTGCCCCTCATGCCCGATCAGGACCATCGCGCGGCCCTTTTTGGCGTAACGACGCCCCTGGAGGTGAACCTTGGTAACCAGCGGGCATGTCGCGTCGAGCACGGGCAGTCCGCGCGTTTCCGCTTCCTCCTCGACGGTCCGGGCGACGCCATGCGCGCTGAACACCGTCATTGCGCCCGCAGGGACTTCCGACAGCTCCTCGACGAAGATCGCGCCCTTGCGGCGCAGCTTGTCGACGACATGGCGGTTATGGACGATTTCGTGGCGGACGTAGACGGGCGCTCCATAGCGGTCGATCGCGCGCTCGACGATCTCGATCGCGCGCACGACGCCCGCGCAAAAACCGCGCGGCTTGGCCAGAATGACTTTCAACCCGGGTATCCTTTCCTGCCGCGCGGCGCGCGTATCGGGCATCTTGCCCATTCCCGCAATCTTCCGTCAGTCGCCGGTGACCGGCCGCCATAGCGATCTAACCGCGCCGCAAAAGAGGAAAGCCGCGAATTCGGTCTCCAAACGGCTTCGGCGCGTCGCTTTTCGTCGCTTTCGTCCTTCGGATTCGCCGAACCGCGCCGATATTGCCGCCGCGCGCGTTTCCGTGGGCTGGCGCATTGGCCGGGCCGCCGATATGGCCCGAAGCGAGAGTAAGGAGCGCTGTTTTGATGACCGTCCCCGTTCGTATGCTGGGCGCGGCCGCGATTTTCGCGATCGCGGCCCCGGTTTCCGCGCAGGCGCAGGATGCCGTCCGCGCGCCCGTCCAGGCGCTCGACGAAGGCCTGCTCGCCATCATGAAGAGCGCAAAGCAGCTCGGCTATCAGGGCCGCGTCGGCAGGATCGGCCAGGTGGTCGATCGAGTGTTCGATTTGCCACTAATGACGCGTCTCGCCGTGGGGCCGGGCTGGACGACGATCGCCGCGAGCGATAAATCGGCGCTGGTCGCCGCGTTCCGGCGAATGACGATCTCGCAATATGCCGCCAATTTCAACGGCTGGTCGGGCCAAGCATTCACGATCGACAGCCGGGTGGACACCCGGGGGACTGATCGGCTCGTCAGAACGACCCTGGCCGCGTCCAAAGGTGATCCGGTTAGTCTCGCCTATCGCCTTCGCCAGACCGGCGGAGAGTGGCGGATAATCGATGTTTTCTACCAGAATTCGATCAGCCAGCTCGCCACGCGCCGCGCCGATTTCGCGAGCATTCTGTCGAAGGGCGGCGCGAAAGCTCTGATTGCGCATCTCGATCAGCTTTCCGCAAAGAGTGCGCGCTGACGGACTTGAGCGCACGGCTGACAACGCGGAGCGGCCTCGTCGCGGCGGCATTGCTGCTCGCGCCCGCCGCGGGCGTAGCGCATGTCGCGCCGCCGCCGGTCGTTACGCTGTCGTCTCAAGCGGTGCCCGCCGGACGAGACTCAGGCGCCGAACGAGCGGAGTTTCGCCGAGCTCATGCGCATGGCGATCCGCTCGAAGGTCTCAACCGCGGCCTCTTCTCGATCCACCAAGCGCTCGACCGCTTTCTTTTCCGCCCGGCGGCGATCGCCTATCGCACGGTCATCCCCAAGGTGATCCGCACCGGCGTGCGCCATATCTTCTCGAATTTGGGAGAGCCGGTCGTGTTCGTGAACGACGTGCTTCAGCTGAAGCCGAAGCGCGCCGCGAAAACATTCGAGCGTTTCGCGATCAATTCGATACTCGGCATCGGCGGGGTGCTCGATGTGGCGAAGGGCGAAAAGCTGCCGCATCGCAATAACGGTTTCGGGAACACGCTTGGCCGCTATGGCATTGGACCCGGCCCCTATCTCTTTTTGCCGCTAATCGGGCCGACCGACTTGCGCGACCTTGCGGGAGGGCAGGCTGACGCCGCGGTATTGCCGGTCGCGATCGGCAATCCGTTCGACCGGATCGAGTATCAGGCGCCCCATGCCGTGCTTACCGGGCTCGATCTGCGTGCCGAATCCGACGGCGATTTGAAAGCGCTGCTCGACGGCGCGGCGGATCCTTATGCGACGCTACGCTCCGTCTTTCTCCAAAGCCGCACCGCCGAAGTCGGCGAGCTTCGGCACGGGAAGGGAGGCGAAGCAAATCCGCTCGACGATCCGCTCGCCGATCCCGAGGCGCCGGCCGCCGTCGCCGGCCCCAAGGCGTCTCCGTCCGATCGGAACGCGGGCGCGCCACCTTTGACGGATACGCCAGCCGACCCGGAACCGGCTTCACCTCCTCCAACCCCCGGCTAGGGTGTTTGCGCCTTGGGCGGCCCGAGCAGGGCCGGTTCGAAGATCAGCGCACACACCAGGGTCCAAGCGAGCGAGATCATCAGGATCTTGCCCATGCTCGCGGTGCCGGGATGATGCGACAGCCACAGGCTTCCGAACGCGCTGCCGGTCGCCAGCGCGCTGAACAGAACGGCGCGCGCCAGGCTCGACTGAAGCAGGTCGGTCGCGCCGCCGCGCCACGCCATCACGAAATAGATATGAAAGGCGACGCCGACGCCGAACAGCAAGGGAAAGGCGATGATGTTGGCGAAGTTGATCGGCTGGCCGATGACGACACAGCTCGCGAGCGTCAGGAAGCCCGACAGGACGACCGGTGCCATTGTGAACGCGACTTCGCGCAAATCGCGCAGCGCCGCGAACAGCAACAAGCTTATTAACGCCAGGGCGAGCAGGCCCGCTTCGACGAATGCTCTGGCGACCGTTTTCGCGGCTTCCTGCGTCGCCACCGGCAAGCCAGTCGCAGCGGGCGCGACCGCGCGCACGGCCGCAGTAAAGCGCGCGAGCACGCGATTGTCGTTGCCGTCGCCGCGCGGAAACACCTGGACGAGGGCGCGGCCGTCTTTCGCGACCCAGTCGCCCGAAATCTCGGGCGGCAGGGTCTCGCGCGTTACCGGCCCGGCCTGAAGCGACGTCCGCGTCTGATCGAGCATAACCTTGAGCGGCGTCACGAGGATCGCGGCGGCGCGGGCGCGTTCGGCGGGCGCGCCACGCGCAAGGC
>JACDGO010000388.1 GCA_013821585.1 Sphingomonadaceae bacterium | reverse complement strand
GGCAAGTTCTGCCCCATCGACCAGGGTCACGATGAACCCGCGTGGGAGAAGAACCGGCGCGTCGAGTTCAAGGTGGTGACCAGCGACGGGAAGCCGACCGGCGCCCAGCTTGGGTGCGACGAAGCGCGCCAGCATGGAATCGCCGCGCTCGCCATCCGCAACTCGCACCACTTCGCCGCGTTGTGGCCCGACGTCGAGCCCTTCGCGGATGCCGGGCTGGTCGCGATCGCCTTTGTCAATTCGCGCAGCCGGATCGTGCCGGCGGGAGGCAATGCGAAGCTCTTCGGAACCAATCCAATGGCATTTGCGTGCCCGCGACGCGACGGCCCGCCGATGATCTGGGACCAGGCTTCGAGCGTCATGGCCCACGGCGAAATACTGCTCGCCGCGAAGGAAGGCCACAGCGTCCCCGAGGGGATCGGAGTGGATGCCGCGGGCAAAGCGACCACCGATCCGAAGGCGATTCTCGAGGGTGGAGCGCTGCTGCCCTTCGCCGGACACAAGGGTTCGACGATCGCGTTGATGGTGGAGATCATGGCCTCTGCATTGACCGGCGGCCGATTTGGATTCGAAGACACTTCGTCGGCATTTCCCGGCGCACAGACTACGAATGCCGGCGAATTCGTCATCGTGATCGACCCACGGCAAACCGCGGGAAGCCGCTTTTATGAGCGCATCGAGGAATTGTTCTCGCGCCTGTTGCAGAGCGGTGAAACTCGATTGCCGGCGGAGCGCCGTTATCGCGCGCGCAGGCTCGCTGAAGCGCAGGGGATTGCAATCGCCACCGAATCGTTCGAGGAACTGGTGAAGTTGCGCGAATCGCAAAGACCGCCTTGAACTCGGAGAGCAGGCCCCGCCAAAACTGAACAGCTTGATGAGGGTGGACACTGCTCCTGACGGACATTCGCCTGTGAGAACTGGAGCAAGTATGAGCAGAAGACCCCGCCGCACGCACTCAGCGGCATTCAAGGCCAAGGTGGCGCTGGCCGCCGTCCGAGGCGATAAGGCGCCGGCCGAGATGGCGCAACAGAATGACGTGCATCCCAACCAGATCACCGTTGGAAGAAGCTCCCCGGCCCGAATAGTCATTGGCCTCTGCAGCTATTCGCGTCCCCGCACAATCGATCTTTATTTTTCAATTGTCGCCAAGAATCGCTCCGTCTATCGTTCGGCACCACGCAATGAGATGGCGAAATGATCGTAGACAAATTTGCCGAATACGCGAGCTTGGAGCTGGGACGGCCGCTCCGTGAGGACGTTGGGCACCACGCCAAGCGGGCGCTGATCGACTGGTTTTCGGCGCTTTTTCCCGGGACCATCGTCGCCCCGGCGCCGAACCTCTTGGCGGCTCACGGCGGGGAGCTCGGCCATGGCCGCTCCAGCCTGCCCGGCCTGCAGACCACGAGCCATCCCGGCACCGCCGCATGGATCAACGGCAGTATCTCGCACGCGGTTGAATTTGACGACATCTTCCGCGACGCGGTCTATCACCCGGGCTGCCCGACGATTGCCGCTGCGCTGGCGGTTGCAGAAGATCGTGCGAGCAGCGGTGCGGACTTGCTGAAGGCGATCACGATTGGCTACGAGATCTCGACGCGCATCGGCGCCGCAATCCAGCCTTCTCATTACCGCTTCTTCCACACCACCGGGACGGTCGGATGCTTCGGCAGTTCGGCTGCGGTCGCGGCGCTGCTGCAGGGTTCGAACAGCGATGTCACGCGCCATGCGCTGGCAACCGCGGCAACATTCGCATCCGGGCTTCAACAGGCGTTCCGCTCCGATGCCATGACCAAGGCGCTGCACGCGGGCCATGCGGCTTGGGTCGGCGTGACAGCGGCTACGGGCGCGGCTCACGGCGTCACGGGCGCGCTGGATATCCTCGAAGGCGACGCCGGGTTCGGCTCCGCCATGTCGGTCAATCCGAGATGGGACGAAGCGACGGCCGAACTGGGCGAGCGCTACAACATCATGGCGATCACGCAGAAGAACCACGGCTGCTGCGGCCACACGTTCGCCGCCATCGATGCGATGCAGTACATCAGGGCGCAACATCAGCTGGACCCGGCACAGATCGAATGGATCGCGATCGACACGTACAAGACGGCGATCGACGTCACCGGCAACTTCGAGCCCCAAACGGCGTTCGAAGCGAAATTCAGCCTGCCCTATGTCGTCAGCCATGCGCTATTGCACGGTGCGGTCCGGCTTGGCGCGTTCACTTCGGAGCGCCTTGCCGATCCCGGAATCCGGAGCCTGATGGCCAAGACACGGCTGAACGACGATCGCGAGTTCAGCGCGAATTTCCCGGTCATGCGGGCCGCGCGCGTGAAGGTGAGCCTAAAGAACGGACGCGTCATCGAGCAGTTTGCGCCGTATCGCAAGGGCGATCCCGAATCCCCCCTGTCGGATGTGGACCTGAATGACAAGTTCATGGAACTGGCGCCGCCGATCATCGGCGCAGACAGCGCGCACATGCTACTGGAGAAGCTGTGGCGCATGGAGACGCTGGGCGTCGCCGAACTCGGGCTGGCCGCGCTCCCACGCGCCGGTCGATAACCGGAAGTCTTGCCAATCAAGCCCTTCGCGAAAAGGGCGTACAGGAGAAGAGTTTTGACGGAGTGGGCTATTGGGATCGACATCGGCGGCACGTTCACGGACGTGGTGGCGCTGGATTATTCGGCCGGCAAGCTTCACAGTCTGAAGGTGCTGACCACGCACGGCGATCCCGCCGAGGGCGTAACCGATGGCGTGCGCAAGCTGATGGCAGCGCGCGATATCGATCGGTCCTGCGTCCGGCGCGTCGTTCACGCGACTACGCTGTTCGCAAATGCGTTGATCGAGCGCCGCGGCGCCTGCACCGGTTTGCTGGTGAACGAGGGCTTCAAGGATGTGATCGAGATCGGCCACGAGCGCAAATACGACCTGTACGACCTCGCGATCGAGCGCGCGCCGGCGCTGGTGCCGCGCAACCTGCGCGGCGAGATCGCCGGCCGGCTGGATGCCAAGGGCGATGAACTCGAGCGGCTGAATGCTGAAG
>JACDGO010000015.1 GCA_013821585.1 Sphingomonadaceae bacterium | reverse complement strand
GCACGCGTCCCGTGCTCGTCGAGGTGCAGGCGCTGACCGTGCGGCTGGCGAGCGGGGCCACCCCGCGCAGGGCCGTGGTCGGGTGGGACAGCGGACGGCTGGCAATGATCTTGGCGGTGCTCGAAGCGCGCTGCGGGCTGTCGCTGTCGTCGGCCGAGGTCTATCTCAATATCGCCGGCGGATACCGGCTGAGCGACCCTGCCGCCGATCTCGCCGTCGCGACGGCGCTGATATCTGCCTTCAGCGAACGGCCCGTGCCCGCCGACATCGTCGCGTTCGGCGAAGTCGCGCTGTCGGGCGAGGTGCGGCCGGTTTCGCATGCCGGATTGCGGTTGAAGGAGGCGGCGAAACTGGGGTTCGAGCGCGCATGGGTTCCGGCTGCCGTCAGGGGCGAGGGGATCGGCGTGAGCGAGTTCCGGAGCCTCGGCGCGCTGGCCGATTTCATGCTCGGGCGAGGCTGACGCGCGGGACTTGCGCACCCCATGCGCTCCCATTAGGGCTTGGCCGGAAGCTTTCACTGACATGAACGAGAAGGATCCCTCATGAGCGAGACCGCCGACCGGGTGAAGAAGATCGTCGTCGAGCATCTCGGCGTCGATGCGGACAAGGTCACCGAGGAAGCGAGCTTCATCGACGATCTCGGCGCGGACAGCCTCGACATCGTCGAACTCGTGATGGCTTTCGAGGAGGAGTTCGGCGTCGAAATCCCCGACGACGCGGCCGAGAAGATCGCGACCGTCAAGGACGCGATTACGTATATCGATTCGAACAAGGGCTGACGCCTTCGGGCTTCCCAAAGGGAGCCGTGGATTTCGAACGGCCTCCCGGCACACGCAGGGAGGCCGTTTGCATATGGAGATCGCGATGCGCCGTGTCGTCGTAACCGGACTGGGCCTCGTCACGCCACTCGGCGGCGACGTTGAAACGACCTGGGCTAACATCCTCGCGTCGAAGTCGGGCGCGGCCACCATCACGCGCTTCGACCCGACCGGATATGCGTGCACGATCGCCTGCGAACTGAAGCCGGCCGACCACCCCTACGGCTTCGACCCGAACAAGCGCGTCGACCACAAAGTGCAGCGTCAGGTCGATCCGTTCATCATCTATGGCATCGACGCGGCGGGGCAGGCGATCGAGGACGCCGGCCTGACCGAGATGAGCGAGGCCGAGCGCTTTCGCGCGGGCTGCTCGATCGGATCGGGAATCGGCGGGCTACCCGGCATCGAGAGCGAATCGCTGGTGCTGCACGAAAAGGGTCCGCGCCGCGTTTCGCCGCACTTCGTCCACGGCCGTCTGATCAACCTGATCTCGGGCCAGGTCAGTATCAAATACGGGCTAATGGGTCCGAACCACGCGGTCGTGACCGCCTGCTCGACAGGCGCGCATTCGATCGGCGACGCGGCGCGGATGATCGCGATGGACGACGCCGACGTGATGCTCGCGGGCGGCGCGGAGTGCGCGATCTGCCCGATCGGCATCGCCGGTTTCGCGCAGGCGCGCGCGCTGTCGACCGCGTTCAACGATTGCCCCGAAAAGGCGAGCCGCCCTTACGATGTCGATCGCGACGGCTTCGTGATGGGCGAGGGCGCGGGCGTCGTCGTTCTCGAGGAATATGAGCGCGCGAAGGCGCGTGGCGCCAAAATCTACGCCGAGGTCGTCGGCTACGGCCTGTCGGGCGACGCCTATCACGTGACCGCGCCGCACCCGGAAGGATCGGGTGCCTATCGCTCGATGGAAATGGCAATGAAGAAGTCCGGGCTCCCGCTTTCGGAAATTGACTATATCAACGCGCATGGCACCTCGACGCCGCTCGGCGACGAACTCGAGCTGGGCGCGGTGCGGCGGCTGTTCGGTGACCATTTGACGACGATGTCAATGTCGTCGACCAAGTCGGCGATCGGGCATCTGCTCGGCGGCGCGGGCGCGGTCGAGAGCATCTTCTGCATCCTCGCGATCCGCGATCAGATCGTGCCTCCAACGCTCAACCTCGACAACCCGAGCGAGGGATGCGCGGGCGTCGATCTGGTGCCGCACGTCGCCAAGAAGCGCCGCGTGAAAGCGGTGCTCAACAACAGCTTCGGCTTCGGCGGCACCAACGCCAGCCTGGTGATGAAGGCGGTCTAGGCCGCCGTGCGCCGATTGCTGCTCATCGTCATCGCGCTGATCGCGATCGCGCTGTTCGTGATGCGCGGCGGCGCGGCGCGCGACGTCGATGTCGTCATCCCTCAAGGGTCGAGCCTGACCGCCGCGGCCGCCGTTCTGGAAAAAGCCGGCGCGATCGGGTCGTCGCGCACGTTCCTGACGCACGCCAAGCTGTTCGGGCCGCACGGCGCGGTCAAGCCCGGCGAATACCGCATCGCCAAGGGAATGGGCGCGGGCGCGATCCTGAAGCTACTGCAATCGGGAAGGGTGATCCAGCGCTTCGTCGCGGTTCCCGAGGGGATGCCGTCGATCCTCGTTTACGAACGGCTCGCGGCGACGCCGCTGCTGACCGGGCCGGTCGCGGTTCCGCGCGAAGGGTCGGTGCTCCCCGACAATTACGCCTATGTGCGCGGCGAGGCGCGCGGCGCGGTGCTCGGCCGGATGCAAAAGGCGATGCAGACCGCGATCGCGAACGCGTGGAAAGCGCGTACGCCCGCGAGCGCGGTGACCACGCCCGAAGCGGCGATCGTGCTCGCCTCGATCGTCGAGAAGGAAACCGGCGTCGCGTCCGAGCGGCGGATGGTCGCGGCGGTCTATTCGAACCGGCTCAAGCGCGGCATGCCGCTTCAGGCCGACCCAACCGTCATCTATCCGGTGACGCACGGCAAGCCGATCGGGCGGCACATCCTGCGCTCCGAACTCGACAGCGACAGTCCCTACAACACCTATCGCCACGTCGGTCTGCCGCCCGGTCCGATCACCAATCCCGGCAAGGCGTCGATCGTCGCCGTGCTCGACCCCGCGCCGTCGAACGCGCTCTATTTCGTCGCCAAGGGCGACGGCAGCAGTGTCTTTGCCGACACGCTTCAGCAGCACAATGCCAATGTGGCCAAATGGCGGGCCTATCGCGCCGCGACGGGGAAATAGCCGCGCCGGTCGGACGGGGGCAGGTTTCCGGCGCCGGCCGCCGAAGACCTGCCCGCCCAAATCAAACCAGGTCGAACCGATCGAGGTTC
The DNA here is from genome assembly GCA_013821585.1 of Sphingomonadaceae bacterium. Classification (GTDB taxonomy): domain Bacteria; phylum Pseudomonadota; class Alphaproteobacteria; order Sphingomonadales; family Sphingomonadaceae; genus Sphingomonas_O. The sequence continues at coordinate 11,405 of JACDGO010000015.1, read as the reverse complement.
ATCACCCTGGCCCAGGCCGCCGCGAAGGCGTTGACGAACGCGCCCTTCGCGTCGTCCGTGGCATAGGCTTCCGCCAGCGCGCGCAATTGCGAGTTCGATCCGAAGATCAGGTCGACACGGCTGCCCGTCCACTTCTCCTCTCCGGTCTTGCGATCGAGGGCGACATAAGTACCGTCGCGCGCTTCCCATTTCATCGTGAAGCTCGTTTTGAGCAGGTTTACGAAGAAGTCGTTGGTGAGCGTCCCGGGCCGGTCGGTGAACACGCCCAGCTTCGAATTCCCGTAATTGGCGCCGAGCACGCGCAGGCCGCCGACAAGCACCGTCATTTCAGGCGCCGACAGCGTCAGCAGATGCGAGCGATCGATCAGCAATTCCTCCGCCGAATAGACCGAAGTTTCGCCGACATAGTTACGGAAGCCGTCGGTCTTCGGCTCGAGCGGATCGAACGACTGAGCATCGGTCTGGTCCTGCGACGCGTCGGTGCGACCCGGCGTGAACGGCACCGTCAACTCATGACCAGCTTTTTTCGCCGCCGCCTCGACCGCCGCGCAGCCGCCGAGCACGATCAGGTCGGCGAGCGAGACCGGTTTGCCGGACGATTTCCGGATTTCATCCAGCTTCGCCAGTGCGGCCGCAAGCTCGGCCGGTTCGTTGACCGCCCAGTCCTTCTGCGGCGCGAGGCGGATACGGGCGCCGTTGGCGCCGCCCCGCTTGTCGGTGCCGCGGAACGTCGACGCCGATGCCCACGCGGTCTTCACCAGCCGCGAGATCGACAGGCCCGAATCCAGAATCCCCTTCTTGAGTTCCGCTATGTCGGCATCGCCGATCAGCGGATGACCGGCGGGAGGCACGGGATCCTGCCAGATGCGCGGCTCGGCCGGCACTTCCTTGCCGAGCAGGCGGTTGTGCGGCCCCATGTCCCGGTGCGTCAGCTTGTACCAAGCCTCGGCGAAGGCGCGCGCGAACTGATCCGGGTTCTCATGGAAGCGCCGCGAAATCTTCTCGTATTCCGGATCGGTCTTCAGCGCGATGTCGGTTGTCAGCATCGTCGGCGCATGCCGTAGCGACGGGTCGTGCGCGTCGGGCACCGTGCCCTGCGCCTCGGGATTCTTCGGCTTCCACTGCTTGGCGCCGGCCGGACTCGTTGTCAGTTCCCAATTGAACTCGAAGAGGTTCTTGAAGAACAGGTTGGTCCACTTCGTCGGCTCCTGCGTCCACGCGCCTTCGAGGCCGCTGGTGATCGTGTTGACGCCGTGGCCGTCGCCCAGGTTGTTCGCCCAGCCGAGCGCCTGCTGCTCGATCGGCGCGCCTTCCGGCTCCGGCCCCACATAGTCGTCGGGAACGCCCGCGCCATGCGTCTTGCCGAAAGTGTGGCCGCCCGCGATCAGCGCGACCGTCTCCTCGTCATTCATCGCCATCCGCCCGAACGTCACGCGGATGTCGTGCGCGGCGGCGAGCGGATCAGCGCTGCCGTTGGGGCCTTCCGGATTGACGTAGATCAGGCCCATCTGGACCGCCGCCAACGGATGCGCGAGGTCGCGCTCGCCGCTGAAGCGTTCGTCGCCCAGCCATTCGCGTTCGGCACCGTAATTCACGTCCTTCGCGGGCTCCCACACATCGACGCGCCCACCGGAAAACCCGGCGGTCTGGAACCCCATCGATTCGAGCGCGCAATTGCCGGAGAGGACGAGCAGATCAGCCCAGGACAGCTTTTTTCCGTACTTCTGCTTGATTGGCCACAGCAGCATACGCGCCTTGTCGAGATTCGCGTTGTCCGGCCAGCTGTTAAGGGGAGCGAAGCGCTGCTGCCCCGCGCCCGCGCCGCCGCGGCCGTCGCCGATGCGATAAGTGCCCGCGGCGTGCCACGCCATGCGGATGAACAGCGGCCCATAATGGCCATAGTCGGCCGGCCACCACGCCTGCGAGTCCGTCATCAGCGCGAAGATATCCGCCTTCACCGCGTCGAGATCGAGACTCTCGAATTCCTTGGCGTATTCGAACTCGGAATCCATCGGATCGCCGGCGGGCGGGTTCTGATGCAGCACGGAAATGTCGAGCTGATTCGGCCACCACAGCCGGTTGGTCATCTCGAACAGGACGGCGGCGCCGTCGACTTTTCCGCCGTCCATCGGGCATTTGCCTCCGGCCGTCATTTCGTTACCGTCCGCCATCGCTCGTCCTCCATTAGGGATTTGCGTTTCGGATTAGGCCGCTGGACGTAATTGGACAAACAAGTTAATTCCGTCGCTCTGATTGGATTTACCAATGAGCGCATTCCTTCCGTCGGTCCGTCAGCTTCAATATCTGCTCGCGCTGCACGAGCACGGCCATTTCGGGCGGGCCGCCACCGCCTGTTTCGTCACGCAATCGACCTTGTCGTCGGGGATCGGCGATCTCGAGCGGCTCCTGGACGTCACGCTCGTCGAACGCACCAAGCGCTTCGTCCGGTTCACCAGCGTCGGCGAAAACATGGTCGAGCGCGCGCGTCTGGTCGTGCGCGGCGTCGAGGATCTCGCGGAAACGGCGCAGGCCGAGGGCGCGCCCTTGTCGAGCGATCTGCGCCTCGCGGTTATTCCGACGATCGCGCCATTTGTGCTGCCGCGCCTCCTGCCGCAGCTGCGCCGGGATTGGCCGGTCGCCCGGCCGTTCATTCGCGAGGCGTCATCGCGGTCGGCGCTCGACGCGCTGCACCGGGGCGCGATCGACTGCGTCTTGCTGGCGCTGCCCTTCGATTGCGGCGAGGTAGACGTCGCCGCAATCACAACGGAGCCGCTTTTGCTCGGCTTGACGGAGAGCGACGCGCGCCGGCTTCCGGACCCGATCGCAACCGTCGATATCGACGTCGATCGCCTGCTGCTTCTCGAAGACGGCAACTGCCTGAAGGATCACGCGCTGGCCGCGTGCGAACGGCCGGACATGCGATCGGACGCGCTTATGCTGGGAACATCCCTGCATACTTTGGTGCAGATGATCGATCATGGTTTCGGGCTGACCTTGTTGCCGAAGATGGCGGTCGACGCCGGAATTCTGGAAGGGACGCGCGTCGTCGCGCGGCCGCTCGCGAGCGATCGGGCGATGCGCCGGATCGCGCTGGTCTGGCGCAAGGGAAGCGCGCGAACCCGCGACTATCAGCTGCTGGCGGAGACGATCATCGCCGCGATCCGCTAGATACGCAGGCCCGTCGTTTCGGGGAGCCCGGCCATCAGGTTGAGGTTTTGGACGGCGGCACCGGCGGCGCCCTTGCCGAGGTTGTCGAGCGCGGCGGCGAGGCGGACTTGCCGCCCTTCGGCGTTCGCGAACACGAAGAGGTCGAGACGGTCGGTTCCTGCCATGCGCTCGATCGCCACCGTCGCCGGATTGTCGGCGACGACGCGGACGACCGGCGATCCAGCATAAGCTACCGTCAGCGCGTCGAGCGCGGCCGCAGGGTCGACATCGCCCAGCGGCACCTCGACGATCATCCCGCGATAGGTGTTCGCGACCGAGGGCGCGAACAGCGGCGGGTGCGCGAGGCCGCAATGTTGCCGCATCTCGGGGATGTGCTTGTGCGTGCCGTCGAGCGCGTAGGCGCGCCAGGCAGGAGCGCCGCCGTCTTCGAACTCGGCGATCATCGCCTTACCGCCGCCCGAGTATCCCGAAACGGCGTTGCAACCGAGCCGCGCGTCGGCGGCGATCAGCCCGGCCTTCACAAGCGGCGCGACAAGCGCGAGGAAGCCCGTCGGATAGCAGCCCGGATTCGACACGCGCATCGCGCCGGCGACGTCGAAGCCGAGTTCGGGAAAACCATAGGTCCAACCCGTAGCGACGCGGTGTGCGCTCGACGCGTCGATGACGCGCGTGCGGCGATTTTCGATCAGCGTCACCGCTTCGCGCGCTGCGGCGTCAGGCAAGCACAGGATGACGGTATCGGCGGCGTTCAGCGCGTCGCGCCGTGCAGCGGCGTCCTTCCGGCGCGCCTCGTCGAGCCGAAACAATTCGAACTCGGGGCGACCTTCGAGGCGCGCTTCGATCTCGAGGCCGGTCGTCCCCGCCGCGCCATCGATGAAGACACGCGTCACGCGCGGGTCAGGACGTCGGCCGGAACATAACCGACCGATCCGGTCGCCTCGCCGCAACCCCAGGCCCAGCCGGCGTTCTGATCGAGCAAATGGAATGTATCGCCCTCGGCAAGCGTTCCACGCACTTCCGCCAACGCGTCGGGTCCGGCATGAATGCAAGTGGCGACGACCGCCTTGCGCGCCACGCTCTTGGCGTAATGCGGCGCGAACACCCTGTCGGCGAGCGCGACGTCGGCCAAGTCGCCGCGCACCGCATGGAGCGCCGGATCGACTTTCACCGATCGCCCGCTGAGCGCGACGCGCCTACGCGGCGGCGCGCTGACGGGGCCTGTCGGCGATGAGCCGCCCGAACTGGTCAAGGAATGTCGCCCCCTCGCTCGTGGTGGCGACGAAGATGTTGCGGCGGTCCGCCTCGTCGCGCTGGCGGCGCAGATAGCCGAGCGACCCCAGCCTGTTCAAGGCGCGCGTGACCACGGGCTTCGAGACGCTCAGCGCCCGGGCGAGGCCACGCACCGTATGCGGGCCGGGCGTCAAGTGGACGACGAGCAACAGCGCCATCTGGCGATTGGTCAGGTCCGGTTCGCCCGAACGGACATAATCGATCAGGGTCTGCATCCACGAATTGAGCGGGCCTAGCTGCATGACGCGTCCTTCCGCTCTGGCAAACGCCCGAACGCCGCGCTGGTTGCGCGGTCACAACGACGTATCAACTATAGCGCGCCTGAAGCATCCCCCAGACGGCGCGCAAACCGAGCGCGTCGCCGCCCTTGGGCCGCCCCGGTTTCGCCGCGGGCCGCCACGCGAACGTGTCGAGATGGAGCCACGGCGTGCCTACAGGCACGAACTTTTGAAGGAACAGCGCGGCCGTCACCGCGCCCGCGAAACCGCCGTCGGGCGCGTTGTTGAGATCGGCGATGTCGGACTTGAGCATTTCGTCGTAGCTGTCGTGGAGCGGCATTCGCCACAGCGGGTCGTCCCGCGCGATTCCCGCCGCCAGCGCCGCGTCGGCGAGCGCGTCGTCGTTTGAAAAGGTCGCGGGCAGGTCCGGGCCGAGCGCTATGCGCGCCGCGCCGGTCAATGTGGCGAAGTCCACGATGAGCACGGGAGCGTCTTCCGCCGCGCGCGCGAGCGCATCGGCAAGGACGAGGCGCCCTTCGGCGTCGGTGTTCGCCACCTCGACCGTGAGCCCCTTGCGGCTGGTCAGCACGTCGCCGGGGCGGAAGGCGTTCCCCGCGATCGCGTTCTCGACCGCGGGGATCAGCAGGTGCAGCCGGACGGGCAAACGCGCGGCCATCACGAGCTGCGCGAGCGCCAGCGCGTGCGCCGCACCGCCCATGTCCTTCTTCATCAGCCGCATGCCGCTCGCCGGCTTGATGTCGAGCCCGCCCGAATCGAAGCACACCCCCTTGCCGACGATCGCGACGCGCGGATGCTTCGGGTTTCCCCATTCGAGCTCAATCAGCCGTGGCGCGTGGCGCTTGTCCGCCGCCATGCCGACCGCGTGGATCATCGGATAGCCGGTCTCGAGTTCATGCCCTTTGGTGACATGGAGCTTCGCGTCATGGGCCTTGGCGATTCGCGCCGCCTCGGCCTCAAGGTCACGCGGTCCCATATCGGCAGCGGGCGTGTTGACCATGTCGCGGACGAGGAACGTGGCCTCGGCCTCGCGAATCGCCGCGTCGATTGCCGGCGGCTCGCCGGTGAGAAGAACGCGCGGACCCTTGCCGTTGCCCTTCTTGTAGCGATCGAAGCTGTATTGCCCGAGCAGCCAGCCGAGGATAGCCGGACCGGGCGCGCTTCCGGCAAGGCGATAAATCCCCTCGGGCAAGCTCTCGGCCGCCTTCGCGAGGCACCAGCCCAACAACGTGCCGACGTCGGCGACGCCGAGCACGGCCGACCATGCGCCGCCTTCGCCGGGCAGGATCGCGAGCGAACTGCTTTCGCCCTTGAACCCTTGCGCGGCGATCAGATCGCGCGAGCGCGCGGGCAGCATCTTCAGCCAGTCGTCGATCCCCGCTTTGTCGACCAGCGCGATCGTGGTTGCCGGCTGACCGCGATCAGGTTGGAGCAATGACGAGAGGGGCGAGTGTTTCATGCGATCAGCTTAGCTGACCGTGGCAGCTGTGGAACAACAAACTTGAGCGGCGCGCAAACCGGGGCCAAAGCGCCATGATGAAAGATGCCCGGCAGGCGATAGACACTGCGCTCTCGGCAGGTGACATCGCCCGGGCGGCGGGACTGGCTCAAAGCGCGCTCGCTCAAGGGCAGCGCAACGCGATGCTTCTCAACCTGGCCGCCTGGCAGCATGAGGAACGGCAAGACTTTGCGGGCGCGCACGCGTTGCTTCGCGAAGCGCAGGCGTTCGCTCCCGACGATCCCCTGATCCGGATCGCGATTGGCAGCGTGCTGCGCAAGGAAGAGCGGTTCGGCGAGGCCGTCGCGGTGCTCGACAGGGCGATAGCGTCCGCTCCCGGCAACGCGGCTGCCTGGCTGGAGCGCGCCTATGCGCTTGATTTCGATGGGCTGCTTATCGCTGCTGTCGAGAGTTATCGCCGCGCAGCGGATCTCGACCCTACTCTGGCGCCTCCGCTCGCCGGGCTTGCTTCTGTCTCCGCGCGGCAAGGCGAGGTGGAGACAGCGCGAGGCTTCGCTATGCGCGCGCTCGCGATCGACCCGGACAATGTCACGGCGCTCTGCGCGCTTGGGCGGTGCGATATCGAAGAAGAGGCCTATAGTCAGGCTTTGACGAGCTTGAGAGCCGTGACCGGCCGCACCTCGACACCGCCAGCCGATCGCGTGATCGCGTTGGGGCTGGCGGGTGACGCGCTCGACAGGCTGGGTAAGACCGACGACGCGTTCGAGAGCTATGCCGCGGCCAAGGCCATATTCGCACAGCAGTATGCGTCCCGCGCGTCCGTCTCGTCGGATCGTCAATTCGTCGAAGGGATACGCGCAGCATTCGACCGGATCGATCCGGCTGCCTGGACAGTGTCCCCGGAAGCCACTTCGACCGGCGAGGCCAGCGGGCATGTCTTTCTGCTTGGCTATCCGCGCTCGGGAACGACGCTGGTCGAGAATATTCTGGCGAGCGCGCCCGAAGTCGAGGCGCTGGAGGAGCGGCCGACGCTCAGGGCCGCTAACCTCGCGTTCTTGAGCGACGCGGACGGGTTTACGCGACTGGCGGGACTCGATCCGGCCGCCGCCGACCCTTTTCGCACGACATATTGGGAACGCGTAAAGGCGTCCGGATGCGACGTGCGGGGCAAGGTCTTCGTCGATATGGACCCGCTCAAAAGCACCAAGCTGCCGGTCATCGCCAAATTATTCCCCGATGCGCGAATCCTGCTGATGCGCCGCGACCCCCGCGATGTCGTCTGGAGCTGCTTCCACACCAATTTCGTCTACAGCCCCGCCGCGCTCGAATTCACGACGCTGGAAACCGGGGCGCAGCATTATGACGCGGTGATGCGGCTGACCGAGCGGTGCCTCGCCCTGCTTCCGCTCGCCGTGCATGTCGTAAACTACCGTTCGCTCGTCACTGACTTCGACGCCACGACGAAGGCTTTGTGCGAATTCGCCGGGGTGCCCTGGTCGCCCGTGCTGCGCGATTTCGGCAAGACAGCCCGCCGGCGCGGCGTCACGACGGCGAGCAGACCCCAAGTCCGCCGGGGGCTCTATGATGGCTCCGAGCAATGGCGGCGCTATGCGGCGCGGCTTGAACTGGTGCTTCCGATTCTCCGGCCGTGGATCGAGAAGTTCGGATTTCCTGACTAGAATTTAGGCGACCGGCACGCCGAACAGGTCGTGCGCGTCGGTATTCTCGATCTTCGCGCGGACGATGTCGCCCTGCGCCAGCCCTGCCGCGTCGCGAAGATGCACCTCGCCGTCGATCTCGGGCGCGTCGGCCTTCGATCGGCCCGTCGCGCCGCCATCTTCATCGACCGCGTCAATGACGACGTCGAGCGTGCGGCCGATCTTGGCGCGGAGCTTGGCGGCGCTGATCGCGGCGGTCTTTTCCATCAGGCGCGCGTAGCGCTCTTCCTTGATCGCCTCGGGGACGGGATCCGGCAGGTCGTTGGCTGGCGCGCCCTTCACGGGTTCGAAACGGAACGCGCCGACGCGGTCGAGCTGGGCTTCGTCCAGCCATTCGAGAAGGTAGTCGAAATCGGCCTCGGTTTCGCCGGGGAAGCCGACAACGAAGGTTGAGCGGATCGCGATGTCGGGGCAGATGTCGCGCCAGCGGTGGATGCGCTCGAGCACCTTGGCCTCGTTCGCCGGCCGCTTCATCGCCTTGAGGACGCTGGGCGATGCGTGCTGGAAAGGGATATCGAGATAGGGAAGCACCAGTCCTTCGGCCATCAGCGGGATGACGTTGTCGACGTGCGGATAGGGATAGACATAATGGAGCCGCACCCACGCGCCTAACGAGCCAAGTTCGCGCGTGAGATCGGTCATGTGCGCGCGAACTTCGCGGCCGTGCCATTCCCTCGGCTGATGGCGGATGTCGACGCCGTAGGCCGAGGTGTCCTGGCTGATGACGAGAAGCTCCTTCGTCCCTGCCGCGACGAGCTTTTCCGCCTCGCGCAGGATCGCATCAGGGCGACGGCTGACGAGGTCGCCGCGGATCGACGGGATGATGCAGAAGCTGCAGCGATGGTTGCAGCCCTCTGAAATCTTCAGATAGGAATAGTGACGCGGCGTCAGCTTCAGCCCGGCTTCCGGCACCAGGTCCATATAGGGCGAGGGCGTGTGCGGCGCCGCCTCATGCACCGCGCCGACCACCGCTTCATATTGGTGCGGTCCGCTGATCGCGAGAACCGAAGGGAAACGCGCGCGGATCGCCTCGGCCTCGTTGCCCATGCAGCCCGTGACGATGACGCGTCCGTTCTCGGCGATCGCCTCGCCGATCGCCTCGAGGCTCTCCTCCTTGGCGCTGTCGAGAAAACCGCACGTGTTGACGAGCACCACGTCCGCGCCCGCATAATCGGGCGACAGGCCGTAGCCGTCGGCGCGCAGCTTGGTCAGGATGCGCTCGCTGTCGACCAGCGCCTTGGGACAGCCGAGCGAAACCATGCCGACCTTGGGCGGGGAGGGGAGCAGCGTTGCCATGAGAGCGCGCGCACATAGGCGATCGGGCGCGAATTTGCCAGCTAAGCCGCGAACGCCCCCTTGAGCATCGCCATCGACGCATAGTGCGTCATGTCCAGGTGGAGCGGTGTCACCGTGATGAAGCCGTCGGCGATCGCCTCCAGATCAGTGTGGTGGCCCGGCGTGTGCGGCACGCCGCCAAGGCCGAACCAGTAATAGGGATAGCCGCGCGGATCGGTGCCCTTGACGATCTTCGAGCGGCCGTAATCGTGAAAGCCCTGCTCGACGACCTTGACGCCTCTCACCGTTTCGGGCGCGAGCGCGGGGAAGTTGACGTTGATCAGGGTGCGCGGCGGCATGTCGGCGGCGAGCAAGGGCGCAAGCACCTTCGCGCCCCACGCCTCGGCCGCGGCGAACGGCACGGTATCGCCCATCCCTTCGCGCGCATAAACTTGGCTGAGCGCGATCGAGCGGAAGCCGGCCAGAGTCCCTTCCATCGCCGCCGAAACCGTCCCCGAATAGGTGCAGTCCTCACCGAGGTTCGCGCCGCGATTGACCCCCGACAGGATTAAATCGGGCTTCGCGCCCTCGATCACTTCGCCCAATGCCATCATCACCGCATCGGTCGGCGTTCCGCTGACCGAGAAGCGGCGATCGTCGTGGCGGCGCAGACGAACGGGACGCGAGAGCGTCAGCGAATGCCCCGCGCCCGATTGTTCCTCCAAGGGCGCGACGATCCAGATGTCGTCGCTGAGTGTGCGCGCGATGGCTTCGAGCACGTTCAGCCCCGGCGCGTGGATACCGTCGTCGTTGGTGAGGAGGATTCTCAAGAGTACGTCAGGGTTGTCACGAGTTCGGTTCCAGCAGCGTTAGCCCACCCATATAAGGCGTCAGCACCTCCGGCACCGCCACCGCCCCACCTTCGTCCTGATAATTTTCCAGCACCGCGACCAGCGCACGTCCCACCGCGAGCGCCGAGCCGTTGAGCGTGTGCACGAACCGCGTGCCCTTCTCGCCCGCCGGGCGATAGCGCGCGTTCATCCGCCGCGCCTGGAAGTCGCCGCAGTTCGAGCATGACGAAATCTCGCGGTAGCGCGCCTGGCCGGGGAGCCACACTTCGAGGTCATAGGTCTTCTTCGCGCTGAACCCCATGTCGCCCGCGCACAGCAGCACTCGGCGAAAGGGCAGTTCGAGCCGGTCGAGGATCGTCTCCGCCGCCCGCGTCATCCGCTCGTGCTCGTCCTCGCTCGCCTCGGGTGTCGTAATCGAGACGAGCTCGACCTTATCGAACTGATGCTGGCGGATCAGCCCGCGCGTGTCACGCCCCGCCGCGCCCGCCTCCGAGCGGAAGCAGGGCGTGAGCGCGGTGAAGCGCAACGGCAGCTCGGTTTCGGTCAGAATCTTCTCACGGGCGATGTTGGTCAGCGAGACTTCGGAAGTCGGGATCAGCCAGCGGCCGTCGGTCGTCTTGAACGAGTCTTCGGCGAACTTGGGCAGCTGCCCCGTACCGAACATCGCCTCATCGCGGACGAGCAAGGGAGGCGCGACCTCCTGATAGCCGAACTCGCGCGTCTGAACATCCAGCATGAACTGACCGAGCGCGCGCGAGAGGCGGGCGACCGGGCCGCGCAGATAGGCGAAGCGCGCGCCGGACACCTCCTGCGCGGTCTCGAAATCGAGACCGAGCGCGGGGGGGAAATCGGGGTGTTCGCGGGGTTGAAATGCGAAGTTACGCTTTGCGCCGCGTTCGTGGACGAGGACGTTGGCGGATTCGTCGGGGCCATCGGGAACGTCTGGCGCTGGGAGATTAGGCAGCGAGCCGTTGATTTCACGGAGTTCGTCTTCGCACTCGCTCAGCGAAGTCGCACCCTCGCTCAGAGTGACTTTCTGCGTCGCTACCTTGGCACGGAGGTCTTGGGCAATGTCTGCGTGACCATGCTGCATCGCGCGGCCGATCTGTTCGGAGAGCGATTTAACCGCCGCTTGAGCCTGCTCGGACGTGATGATTGCCACCCGCCGTCGAGCATCGACGTTCAGCAGCGCACCGGCCGCCTTGCCGAGCCCCCGCCGCGCCAAGCCCGCGTCGAAGCCTTCGGGATCGTCCCTGATCGCCCTGATGTCGTGCATGGCGGCAGCTATGGCGGCGCAGGGGGTGGCGATCAACCTCCCTTCTCCCCTTGCGGGAGAAGGATACGGAGACTTGGCAGCTTGCTGCCTAGTCGAAGTTGGATGAGGGGTAGCGGCGCGGCGCGCCGCGGG
>JACDGO010000387.1 GCA_013821585.1 Sphingomonadaceae bacterium | reverse complement strand
GCACGATCAGGACGCTCAGATGATCGACGCCTGGTCCGTCATCCTGACGAAAGTCAGGATCCATTCGCGCGCTGTTGTGCAGGAACGGGCGAACGAGCGCGAATGGATTCCAGCTTTCGCTGGAATGACAGGCTTGGGACGCAAGGGAATTGCATCCCTCACCAGCCTCGCCTTCGTCCTCGCGTCGTGCGGCGGGGGTGGGGTCGACAACAATCCTTCGCCCGCCGCGACCCCGCCGCCCAGCCCGGCGACCGTCTATACCCCGCCTGCGCAGATCGCGCTGAGCTCGGCCGAAGTCACGCAGATCATCACCCAGTCGGTCGGCGAGGCGCAAGCGCGCGGGCGGCCCGCGGTGATCGCGGTGGTCGACCGCGTCGGCAACGTCCTCGGCATGTTCCGCATGACCGGCGCTTTCCCGAACATGACGATCGCGCATGCGCCGAACGGCATGGACCTCGACGCGCAAGGTCTCGTCGTCCCGCAGGAGGGCGGCGCGATCGCCAAGGCGATCACCGGCGCTTACCTCTCGTCGGGCGGCAACGCCTTCTCGTCGCGGACCGCCAGCCAAATCGTCCAAGAGCATTTTCCCCCCGCGCCGACCACGCCGGGACTCGAAAGCGGGCCGCTTTACGGCGTGCAGTTCAGCCAGCTTCCCTGCTCGGATTTCAACACGCGCTTCGGCGCGATCGGCCCGGCCGCTCTGATCGGCCCGAAGCGCTCGCCGCTCGGCCTGTCGGCCGACGCGGGGGGCTTTCCGCTCTACAAGAACGGCGTGCTCGTCGGCGGTGTCGGCGTGATGTCCGACGGCGTTTACGACTTCGATCCCAACATCCTCGACATCGACGGCAACCTCGACGACGAGACGATCGCGCTCGCGGGCACGATCGGCTTCGACGCCCCCGACACGATCCGCGCGAACCGCATCACCGTCGACGGCACCTCACTGCGCTACAGCGACGCGACCCCCGCCGACCTGAAGAGCAACCCGGCCGCACCGCCGAGCTTCGCGTCGATCAACGGCACGGTGGGCCAGCTCGTGCCCGCGCCGGGCTTCAACACGATCGCGATCATCGCCGGCGCGGCCTATGGTAGCGAGGCTTCGGGCGTGCGCGCCGCGACCCCGGCCGAATTCTCGAACCGCGACGCCTATATCTTCACCGACGGATCGGGGAACAACCGCTACCCGATCAAGCCGGGCACCGACGGCGCGTTCGTCGCGGCGCCGCTCACCGCCGCCGAAGTGCGCGCGGTGCTCGAGGAAGCGTTCACGATCATGAGCCGCGCGCGCGGCCAGATCCGCCAGCCGCTCGACAGCCGTGCGCAGGTGACGATCTCTGTCACCGACACCACCGGCGCGCCGCTCGGTATCATCCGCGGCCCCGACGCGCCCGTTTTCGGCGCCGACGTCAGCTTGCAAAAGGCGCGCACGGCCGCATTCTTCTCTAACGCGGTCGCCGGCCAGGAACTGCTCGCCGATCCGAGCCCGGACGTAAGGTCGTTCGTCGCGGCGGTCCGCGCGTTCCTCAACGATCCGACGGCGCTGACCGGCAAGTTCGCGTTCACCGACCGCGCCAACGGCAATCTGCACCGCCCCTTTTTCCCCGACGGCGAGGTCGGGCGGCCGAACGGCCCCTTTTCGCGCTCGATCGCGCAATTCAACCCGTTCTCGGACGGGCTTCAGTCCGCGCTCATCAATCCGAACCTGCTCGACATCCTCGCGTTCGTGAAGCTCCAAGGCCCGGACACGACCCCTTATTGCACGCGGATGCCGCTGTTGCCCTCGGGCAAGACGCGCCTCGCCAACGGTATTCAGATTTTCCCCGGCTCGGTGCCGATCTATCGAGGCGGCACGCTCGTCGGCGCGATCGGCATTTCGGGCGACGGCATCGACCAGGATGACATGATCGGCTTCCTCGGTCTCTACAATGGCGGCGTCAAAGCGGGCGGGACGATCAACGAGGCGCCGCCCGCGATCCGCGCCGACCAGATCGTCGTCCAGCTCCCCAACTCGCCTGGCGTTCGTCTGCGCTATGTGTCGTGTCCGTTCGCGCCGTTCCTCGACACCCCCGAACAGAATGTTTGCGAAGGCCGTTGATGCCTTTCGCCGCGCCCTTGCTGCCCGTGCTGGCGATGATGTCGAGCGAAGCGCAGGCGATGGCGGCGACCGGCGCGCCCGACGCCGCGCGCGAGCAGAAATTGCAGGCGCTTGTCGATCAGCTTCCTCCAGCTCCGCCCGCCGATGCGCCGCCGCCCGCGCTGCTCACCGAAGACGGCGCACTTTCGGCCGACGACGCGCTGATCGACGGCAGGCGGCGTCCCGGCCACCAGAAGGGCCTTCCCGAGCGCGTCACGCAAGACAATCCCGGCGCCGTGCGCGCGCCGCCGCCCGAGGCCTTTCCGACCGACGAGTTCCCGGTCCCCGACCGCTGGCGGCTGGTGAAGACCTTGTGTCCCGATACCGGCAAGTTTCCCGGCATCGCCAACGTCTGCCACTCGACGCGCGATCCCTATCATCAAAACGTCCTGAAGGGCGACCGGCCGCTGTGCATCGCGACCGAGAAGGAACAGGCGCGGCGCCGTGCCGCGGGGATGCCGCGTTGCGCGACGCCGGGGTTTCTCCATGGCGGCGACTGGTTCTTCGTGACGAACCTCACTTCGGACACGGTGATCGAGCCGCGCAGCTTCCCGACCCCCGTCGGCGTCCAGACCACCGAGCGCCCCGGCAGCCTCGACGTTTTCGGCAGGGCTCAGAGTCTCCTGCTCGCGCAGACCTTCATCGCGGGTTTCTCTCTCATCAAGGGTTCGACCGCCTACAAGCCGCCCGAAATCGAATACACGCTCTCGCTCGCCTATCAGACGAACTATGTCGATGTGTCCGAGCGCCGCATCCTCTCGGTCAAGCCGAGCGCCTCGAGCCACCGCTACGACAATTTCCTCGGCGTCCAGGAAGCCTTCATCGACTATCACATCCGCAACACGTCGGACCGCTACGACTTCGATTCGATCCGCGTCGGCATCCAGCCGTTCCAGGCCGATTTCCGCGGTTT
>JACDGO010000014.1 GCA_013821585.1 Sphingomonadaceae bacterium | reverse complement strand
CGGTCGTCTGGCGCGCCGAACCCGGCGTGGTCGGCAAGATTAGCCAGTGCGCGCGGGGCTGGTGCCTGTTCGACGCGGCGGGCCGCGCGGGCTATCTGCGGACGGCGGACATCTGGGGAACCGCGGCCGACGAAACGCTGCCGTGAGCCCCGCGCTCTGGGCGCTCGCGGGCGGCGTCGCCGGGGCGATCGCGGGAAGCTTTGCCGCGGCATTGGTCGCGCGGTGGCCAAAGGGCGAGACGCTCGGTGGGCGTTCGAAATGCGATGCGTGCGGCGCGCAATTGCGGTGGTTCGAGCTTGTACCGCTCGTAAGTTTTGCCGCGCAGCATGGGCGATGCCGGCGGTGCGGCGGCGCGATCGACGCGCAGCATTTCGCGATCGAAGCGGCGTGCGCGCTGGTGGGGGCCATCGCGTTATTCGCCCATCCCGGTATCGAAGGATTTTTGGGCGCGCTGTGTGGCTGGATGCTTGCCGCCCTCGCCGCGCTCGACGTTGTGCATTTCTGGTTACCCGACCGGCTGACCGCGGCGCTGGGGCTCTATGGGGTGGCGGGCGTGGCGTTCCGCATTCCACCCGCCGCGCTCGACCGGCTGATCGGCGGGGCGGCGGGATTCGCGGCGCTCGCGGCGATCGCGTGGAGCTACCGGCGGCTGCGTGGTCGCGACGGACTGGGCGCGGGCGATGCGAAGCTGCTCGGGGCGATCGGACTGTGGCTCGGCTGGCGGGCGTTGCCGTTCGTGCTGGTCGGCGCGTGCGCGCTCGGGCTGGCGGCGGCGCTGGCGATGCGGCTGCGCGGCGAGACCGTCCGCGCGGACACGCGGCTGCCGCTCGGCGCGCTGATGGCGGTCGCGGCGTTCCCGGTTTGGCTCGTCAGCCGCTAGCGAGCGCCGCTGCCGCGCGGATCGCCGCCGCATCCGGAATGCCTCTGACCACGAGCCAGCTTCCCCCGACGCAGAGTACGCTCGGCTCGGCGAGCCATTCGGACGCGGTAGTCTGAGCGATGCCGCCTGTGGGGCAGAAGCGGACGCCCCCGAACGGCGCGGCGAGCGCCTTCAATGCAGGCAGGCCGCCCGCCGCCATCGCCGGGAAGAATTTGAAACGATCGAGGCCCAGGTCGAGGCCGCGCATGATGTCGGCGGCGGTGGCCACGCCCGGGAGGTAGGGGACGCCGCTCGCGACAGCCGCCTTGCCGAGCGGTTCGGTCAGGCCGGGACTGACGATGAAACGCGCGCCGACCGCGACGCTCGCGGCGAGGTCGGCCGGGTTGAGCACTGTCCCCGCGCCGACGATCGCGCCTTCGACCTTCGCCATCTCGGCGATCACGTCGAGCGCGGCGGGGGTGCGCAACGTAACTTCGAGGACGCGCAAACCGCCCGCGACCAGCGCCTCGGCGACCGGCCGCGCGCGTGCGGCGTCGTCGATCACAAGCACCGGAATGACGGGCGCGGCGCGCATGATTTCGTCGATGGTCATGGATATTTCCTCGCGAACGCGGCGGCGGCGCCGAACAAGCCTGGCTCGTCGAGCGTGATGAGCTTGACCGGAACGCTGCGCATCATCGTCTCGAAGCGGCCCTTGGCCGCGAAGCGCTCAGCGAAGCCCGAGCGCGGCAAATGATCGGCGAGACGCGCGCCGAGGCCGCCCGCGATGACGACAGCGTTCGCTCCCTGCGCGAGCGCGATGTCGCCCGCGACCGATCCCAGCGTCATGCAGAATCGGTCGAGCGCGGCGACCGCGACGTTCTTGCCGCCGTCGAGGGCGGTCGCCCAAAGAGTTCCGTCGTCCGCATCGAACGTCCCGCCAAGGGCTTCGCGGATCGCGCGGAGTCCGGGACCGGAAACGACGCGCTCGACCGAGACGCGGCGCATACGCGCGCGCAGCATCGCGAGCAGTCCGTCCTCGAACGCGTCGAGCGGGGCGAAAGCGATGTGGCCGCCTTCCGTTTCGACCACGCGATAGCCGGATTTGCCGCGCAGCAATTGCGCGACGCCGAGGCCCGTGCCGGGGCCGATAATGCTGATGATGCCGTCAGCGGGAAGCGGCCCATCGGGACCGCAAACCTGGCGGAAATGTTCGGGGACGGCCTGCGCGACGGCATGCGCGACCGCGCCGAAATCGTTGACGACGATGGATTGCTCCACGCCGAGCTGCCCGGGGATCGCCGACGGACGGATCACCCAATGATTGTTGGTGAGTTGCAGCGCGTCGCCCGTCACCGGTCCGGCGAAGGCGATCGCGGCGGCGCGGGGGAGCGGGCGGCCCGATAGCTCGGCGAACGCCTCCCAAGCGGCCTGGAAGCTCGCGTGTTCCGTGGTCTTGAACGTCTCGGAATCGCTCAAGCGAATGACGCGGCCCTCCGCGACCCCGGCGATGGCGAAGCGCGCGTGTGTGCCGCCGATATCGACCGCGACGACTTCGCTCACAGCCCGGCCGAGGCGAGCATCGCCGACGCGCCTTCCTCCGCGCCGCTCGCGTCCGCGCGCATGAAGGCGAACAGCTCGCGTCCCGTGCCGACCGGCTCCGGCGGGCGAGGCGCGTCAAGGCGCGACGCGAGGTCGGCGGTTGTGGTCAGCGCGCCCGCGACCGCATCGACGCGGATCACGTCGCCATCCGCCAATCGCGCGAGCGGCCCTCCCGTTGCGGCTTCGGGTGTGACGTGGATCGCGGCGGGAACCTTGCCGCTCGCGCCCGACATCCGGCCGTCGGTGACGAGCGCGACCTTGAAGCCCTTGTCCTGCAGCACGCCGAGCGCGGGCGTCAGCTTGTGCAGCTCGGGCATCCCGTTCGCGCGCGGCCCCTGAAAGCGGACGACGACGATCACGTCGCGGTCGAGCGCCCCCGCCTTGAACGCGCGGAGCACGTCGTCCTGCGTCTCGAACACCGCGCACGGCGCCTCGATGACCCAGCGCGCTGGATCGACCGCGCTGGTCTTGATGACGCAGCGGCCGAGGTTGCCTTCGAGCAGGCGCATCCCGCCGTCGGGCGCGAAAGGTTTCGCCGCGGGGCGCAGCATGGACTCGTCGCGGCTTGCGCCGGCCGGCTTCCACATCACTGCGTCGCCTTCGAGCACCGGCGCATCGGCGTAGCCCGACAGACCGGACCGCGCGACGGTCATGATGTCACGGTGGAGCAGCCCGGCGTCGAGCAATTCGCCGATCACGAAGCTCATGCCACCTGCATGGTGGAAATCGTTTATGTCGCCCGAGCCATTGGGATAGATGCGCGCGATCAGCGGCACCGCCGCCGACAGCGCGTCGAAATCCTCCCAGTCGATGAGGATGCCCGCGGCGCGCGCGATCGCGGGCAAGTGGATCGCGTGGTTGGTCGACCCGCCGGTCGCGAGCAGGCCGACGCACGCGTTGACGATCGCCTTTTCGTCGACGCAGCGGCTCAAGGGTCGATAGTCGCCGCCGTGCCAGCCGATCGCTGCAAGGCGGTGGACCGCTGCCCGGGTCAATTCGCCGCGCAGCTTCGCGCCCGGATTGACAAACGCGGCGCCGGGCATGTGCAATCCCATCACCTCCATCATCATCTGATTGGAGTTCGCGGTGCCGTAAAAGGTGCAGGTGCCCGCGCCGTGATAGCTCGCGCTCTCGGCCTCGAGCAGTTCGGCCGCGCCGGCCTTCCCTTCGGCGAACAACTGGCGGACGCGGACCTTTTCCTTGTTGCCGAGCCCCGACGGCATCGGCCCCGACGGGATCAGGATCGCGGGGAGGTGGCCGAAGCGAAGCGCGCCGATGAGCAGGCCCGGAACGATCTTGTCGCAGATGCCGAGCATCGCCACGCCTTCGAACATCGCGTGGCTGAGCGCGATCGCGGTCGACAGCGCGATGACGTCGCGGCTGGCGAGCGACAGGTCCATGCCCGCCTGGCCTTGGGTCACGCCGTCGCACATCGCGGGGACGCCACCCGCGACCTGCGCGGTCGCGCCGCATTCGCGCGCGGCGATCTTGATCGCTTCGGGATAGCGCCCGTAAGGTTGATGCGCCGAGAGCATGTCGTTGTAGGCGGTGACGATGTCGATGTTCATCGCCTTGCCGGACTTGATGACGGGCTTGTCCTCGCCCGACGCGGCGAACCCGTGCGCGAGGTTTCCGCAAGAAAGGTTGGGGCGGTTGGTGCCCGCGTCGCGCTGGCGCGCCATCAGATCGAGATAGGCTGCGCGGCTGGCGCGCGAGCGTTCGACGATGCGCGCGGTGACGGCTTCGACGACAGGGTTCATGTCTCCCCTCCCGCTTGCGGGAGGGGTGGCGCGAAGCGCCGGGGCGGGCCAGGGGCGTCACAGGCCCACCCCGCCGACTGCGTCGGCTGCCCCTCCCGCGAGCGGGAGGGGAGACGATATGCGCTAGTCATGCCAGCTCGCGCCGTCGCGCTCGATCATGCCGATCGCGGCCGACGGGCCCCAGGTTCCGGCGGTATAGGGCTTCGCGGTGACGCCGGCGGTCGCCCAGGCCTTATGGATCGAATCGATCCAGCTCCACGCCGCCTCGATCTCGTCGTTGCGCACGAACAAGGTCGTGTCGCCTTCGAGCAGGTCGAGAAGCAGCCGCTCGTAGGCGATGCGCCGCCGCTGCTTGGCGAACTCGGCGGCGAGGCTGACGTCGAGGCCGACCTCCTTCAGCGCGATGCCGTCGCGGTCGAGGCCCGGCTCCTTGGTCATCGCCTGGAGGCGGATGCCCTCATGTGGCTGAAGGCGGATGATCAGCGTGTTCGGCTGCAGGCCGCAAACGCGCGGATGGAAGATCGAATGCGGCACGGGGCGGAACTGGATAAGGATTTCGCTATGCCGCTGTGGCATGCGCTTGCCGGTGCGCAGGTAGAAGGGCACGCCTTGCCAGCGCCAGTTGTCGAGGTGCGCCTTGACCGCGACGAAGGTCTCGGTGTTCGAGGCGGCGCCGAGTTCGTCGGCGTAGCCCCTGACCGGCTGACCGTCGATCGCGCCCGATCCGTACTGCCCCTTGACGCTGTGCGTCGCGGCGCTCGCGGCGTCGAGCGGGCGCAACGAGCGCAGCACCTTGACCTTTTCGTCGCGCACCGCGGTCGCGGTGTAGCTCGCGGGCGGCTCCATAGCGACGAGCGCGAGCAACTGGAGCAGATGGTTCTGGACCATGTCGGAGAGCGCGCCGACGCCGTCGTAATAGGAGGTGCGGCCCTCTAAACCCACCGTCTCGGCGACGGTGATCTGGACGTGCTCGACATGACTCGCGTTCCACAGCGGCTCGAACATCGTGTTGCCGAAGCGCAGGACGAGCAGGTTCTGCACGGTCTCCTTGCCGAGATAGTGATCGACGCGGAACACCCGGTCCTCCGCGAAAGCATGGCCGACCGCCGCGTTGACCTCCCGGCTCGACGGCAGATCGTGACCGATCGGCTTTTCCATCGCGATGCGCGTGTTCGGGCCGGTCAGGCCGGCCGCCTCCAGCCCCGCGACGGCGGGCGCGAACAGCGACGGCGGCGTCGACAGATAGAAAGCGACGCCGCCGTCCTTCGGCAACACCATTTTCGCGAGCGCGCCGAAATCAGAGGGCTTGTCGGCCGAGACGCGGCAATAATCGACGCGTTCGAGAAAGCGCGCCGCCCTGTCCTCGGCGAACAATTCGAGCGGCTTCAGCGAGTCGAGCACCTGTGCGCGGAATGCATCCCTTTCAAGCGCTGAGCGCGCCGAGCCGATTATCCGGAAGCCCCCGGGCAGCAGCCCGTCGCAATCGAGATTGTAGAGCGACGGAAACAACATGCGCTGGGCAAGGTCGCCGGTCGCGCCGAACAGGACGAGCGTTTCGAACGGGGTGGTCATTGAACCCGCTTAGCCGCAGGTGCATGACAGGCCAATGCAGGATATCCTCGACCGCCAGCGCGCGGCCTTCGCGGCCGAGCTTCCCGTCACCGCCACGGCGCGCAAGGAGCGGCTGAAGCGCGTCATTGCCTTGCTCCGGAAGTACGGCGAGGATTTCGCGACCGCGCTGTCGGACGATTTCGGCCACCGCAGCCGCGAGCAGTCGATGCTGACCGATGTAGTCGCGTCGATCCGCCAGGCCAAGCACGCGATCAAACGCCTCGACGCGTGGATGAAGCCCGAAAAGCGCGGACTCGACTTTCCGCTCGGCCTGCTCGGCGCGAAGGCGCGGATCGAATACCAGCCCAAGGGCGTGATCGGTATCATCGCGCCGTGGAACTTCCCCGTGCAGCTGACGATGGGGCCGCTGATCGGCACGCTCGGCGCGGGCAACCGCGCGATGGTCAAGAGCAGCGAATATACGCCCGCGGTCGCGGCGCTGTTCGAGCGCGTCGTGCCCGAGTATTTCGCCGACGACGAGGTCGCGTTCCTAAGCGGCGGGCCGGATGTGGGCGAGGCGTTCGCGAAGCTGGCGTTCGATCACCTGATCTTCACCGGCGCGACCGGAATCGGCCGCCATATCCTTCGCGCCGCCGCCGACAATCTGACGCCGGTGACGCTCGAGCTCGGCGGCAAGTCGCCGACGATCCTCGGCCGTTCCGCCGATATCGGGCAGGCCGCCGAACGTATCGCGCTCGGCAAGATGATGAACGCGGGGCAGATCTGCCTCGCCCCCGATTATCTCATGGTTCCGCAAGAGAACGAGCCGGCGGTGGTCGCGGCGCTGACCGGCGCGGCGTCGGCGCTGTATCCGACCCTGCTCACCAATCCCGACTATACCAGCGTGGTCAACGCGCGGCACCGCGAGCGGCTTCAGGGTTATATCGACGATGCGAAGGCGAAGGGCGGGGAGGTGATCGAGGTCAATCCGGCGGGGGAGGATTTCGCCGCGACCAACGGCAACAAGATGCCGCTCCACATCGTCCGCCGGCCGACCGACGACATGCGCGTGATGCAGGAGGAGATTTTCGGGCCCATCCTTCCGGTCAAGACTTACACACGTGTCGAGGAGGCGGTCGATTACGTCAACGCCCACGACCGGCCGCTCGGACTGTATTATTTCGGCACGGACGCGGCCGAGGAGCGCCGCGTGCTCGACCGGACGATCTCCGGCGGCGTCACCGTCAACGACGTACTGTTCCACGTCAGCATGGAGGATTTGCCGTTCGGCGGCGTCGGACCTTCGGGAATGGGCTCGTATCACGGTATCGACGGCTTCCGGACATTCAGCCACGCGAAAAGCGTCTATCGCCAGCCGAAGTGGGACGTTGCGGGGCTCGCTGGCTTTAAACCGCCCTATGGCAAGGGCGCGGCCAAGGCGATTGCCAGCGAGATGCGCGGCGGCTAAGGGGCGCGCTCGCCACGGCGGCCCCTTCGTCTAGCGGTTAGGACGCGGCCCTCTCACGGCTGAAACACGGGTTCGATTCCCGTAGGGGTCACCACGCCGAAGGGAGGATGGCGTTGGTCGAACGCCTTCGGCCGTTCGTCTTGCCATCCTTGCGATACGTCCTTGCGTACATAAGACACTCGACGTCCGATCACGGACACGGGGAGGCGCAAGATGCGCATTTCGTCCTGGGCGGTCGCCACGGCGCTGGCGGTTTCGGGCGCGGCTTTCGCGGCGCCGTCAGGCACGGCGATCGTCATGCAGAACAACCAGGTGGTGCGCGATCGCTATCCGCCTGAATCGCTGAAGCGTGGCGAGGAAGGCACGGTGTTCTTCCGCGTGGCCGTCGACAAGGCGGGGCGGCTGATGCGTTGCGCGGTGACGCGGAGCAGCGGTTTCGCCGCACTCGACCGTGCGACGTGCGATCTGCTGGTCGAAACGGCGAGCTTCGCACCGCTCAGGCGCAGGGACGGCAGCCGCGCCGCGGGCTTTCGCGACGGCCGGCTCGCGTGGAAGCTGCCCGCCGACGCCCCACCCGTGACGAACCCCGCCGTGGCCGTCGCCGGCCTCGCGCTTCCCGAGCCGCTGGTCTGCCGCCGCGCGCAGGTCGGCTTGCTGACGGCGATGTCGAAAATCTGCATGGCCCAGCGCAAATGGGACATTCAGCTCCGCGTGGTTTCGGCCAATGTTGAGTCCATGGGAATGGCGATGGGGCCGATGGCGAACGGCAAAATGGGAACGGGGGCCAATTGATGGGCAGGCCCAATCGGCCGATAGCCTTGGGCCGGCGCGTCTATGGCCTGGGCATAATGGCGTTGGGCGCGGTTTCCCTAGCGACGGGGGACTTTCTATCCGGGCAGCCGGTCCCGAAGGGTTTTCCGGACCGCACCGCGCTTGCGTATGCCGCCGCGGCATTCATGCTCGTCGCGGGTGCGGCCGTGGTGTGGCGCCGGACCGTGGCTTGGGGCGCCGCAGCGCTCGTCGCCTATTACGCGCTGATCGTCGTCGTCCTGATGAACGGCCGCGTGCTGCTCGCGCATTACGCCGAGTTCGGCGCCTATAGCGGCGTCGCCGAGCAACTCGCGATCGCGGCGGGCGGGCTGATCGCCTATGCCGCCAGCGCCAGAATCGGCGCGGCGCTGGTCTCACACTTCACGCGCCTGGGCCGACTGGCGTTCGGGATTTGCGCGCTGTTGTTCGGCGCGGCGCATTTTGCCTATTTGAACCTCACCGCCCCGCTGGTCCCCAAATGGCTGCCGCCCGGCCAAGAGTTTTGGGGCTATGCGACCGGCGTCGGCCACATCGCGGCGGGCGTGGCGATCCTGACGGGCGTGCAGGCCCGTCTCGCCGCGATCCTGCTGGCCGCGATGTACGCGTCGTTCATTCCGCTGGTGTTCGGGCCGGTGCTCCTCGCCGATCCCTACAGTCCTTTCCGCTGGACCGAGGCCGCGATGACTCTCGCCCTGACCGGAGTCGCCTGCGTCGTGGCGGACTCGCTGGCAGGGCCGACGAGGCGCTAGGCCGCGACGCGCCTGCGTTCCGCCAGTTCCTGATTGAGCATCTCCGCGAGCAAAAACGCCAGCTCAAGACTTTGCGCGGCGTTGAGCCTTGGATCACAATGCGTGTGGTAGCGGTCGCCGAGGCTCAGCTCGGTTACGTCGACCGCGCCACCGGTGCATTCGGTGACGTTCTGGCCGGTCATTTCGATGTGGATTCCGCCGCCGAAGCTGCCTTCGGCGCGATGAACGGCGAAGAAGCCGCGCACCTCCGCGAGGATGCGGTCGAACGGCCGCGTCTTGTAGCCATTCCCCGATTTGACGACATTGCCGTGCATCGGATCGCAACTCCACACGACGGGGTGTCCCTCGCGCTGCACCGCGCGGACGAGTACCGGGAGGCCGTCCTCGATGCGGTCGTGGCCGAAGCGGGAAATGAGCGTGACGCGGCCGGGCTCGCGCGCCGGGTTGAACGTGTCGAGCAGACGAAGGAGCGCTTCGGGCTCGAGGCTCGGGCCGCATTTGACGCCGAGGGGGTTGCCGATGCCGCGCAGATATTCGACGTGCGCACTCCCTTCGAAGCGCGTGCGGTCGCCGATCCACAGGAAATGCGCGCTGGTGTCGTACCAGCCGCCCGTCAAGGAATCCTGCCGCGTCAGCGCCTGCTCATAGGGGAGGAGCAGCGCCTCATGGCTGGTGTAGAACTGCGTGCCCTTGAGCTGCGGCACTGTGTCGGGACTGATCCCGCACGCGGACATGAAGTCGAGCGCCTCGCCGATGCGGTCGGCGAGCTCGCGATATTGCTTGGTCCAAGGGCTGCGGCCCATGAAATCGTGCGTCCAGGCGTGGACCTGATGCAAGTTCGCGTAGCCGCCATTGCTGAAGGCGCGGAGGAGATTGAGCGTGGCGGCGGACTGGTTGTAGCCCTGAACCATCCTCTGCGGATCGGGTGCGCGGCCGTTGGCCTCGAACGCAATGTCGTTGACAATGTCACCGCGATAGGCGGGGAGGGTTACGCTGTCCTGCTCCTCGGTATCCGCACTTCGCGGCTTGGCGAACTGGCCCGCCATGCGTCCGAGCTTCACCACCGGAAGCTTCGACGCGAAGGTCAGGACGACCGCCATCTGGAGGATGACGCGAAAGGTGTCGCGGATGTTGTTCGGATGGAACTCGGCGAAGCTCTCCGCGCAGTCGCCGCCCTGGAGCAGGAATGCCTTTCCCTCGCCAACGCGGGCGAGGTCCGCGGTCAGGTCGCGCGCTTCGCCCGCGAAGACGAGCGGAGGGAAATGGGCGAGCGTATCGGTCGCGCGCCTCAGCGCCGCCGCGTCCGCATAGACGGGCAGCTGCCGCGCCTCGTGCGCGGTCCAGCTCGAGGGGGTCCATTTGCGCGCCATGACCATGCTGCAATGCGGGAGAGAGGGCGAAATTGCAACGCCGGGCCTGTCAGCGGATGCCGAGTTCCTTCGCGGCGGAGTCCAGACTGGCGCTAGCTTCAGGGTTCGCGGCTTTGGCGCTCACGAGCGCGGCGCTCGCGTCGCGCATGCGGCCAAGTTGTGTGTAGCTGCGCATCAGCATGATCCAGCCGTCGGGGTTCCTGGAGTTCGCCGCGAGTTTTTGGGCGAGGCCGGAGACCATTGAGTCGACCATCGCCTGCTGCTGGCCGGGCGGGAGCGCGGTCGCGGCGCGCATTTGATCGGGGGTGGGGCCGGGAATCGCGGCGGCGGCGGTCCCTTGCGGCGCGGTGGGGTGGATCGCTGCGAGGCGTGCCGCGACGTCGATATGATTTTTTGCGGCCACTTGGGTGACGGCGCGGCGGACGTCAGCTACCCAAGGCGCGTCGGCGGGCGAGGTGTTGAGGAGTGTGATCCAGTCGCCGATCGCGCCCATGTGGTCGCCCGCCATGTCCTTCGCGACGGCGAGGAAATAGCGGCTGCGCGGATCCGCGGGGTCGCGCTTGAGCGCGGTCTCGAACGCGGTCTTCGCGTCGGCCGGAACGTCGCCCGGGCCGGCGAGCGTCAGCGCCTCGCCGAGTGACGACCAATATTCGGCCTTGGCCGGATCGAGTTGCGTCGCGCGCTTGTAGGCGGTCGCGCTCTCGGCGTAGCGGCCGGTCGCGAAGAACGACCAGCCGAGCAGGCGCCAGCCGTCGGGGTCGTTCGGGTTGGCCTTGAGCTTGGCCTCGAGCCCGGCGATCGCCTGCTCGGGTGAGGGTGGCGGGGCTGTCGTAGCGGTTTCCGGCGTGGGCGCGCGGCTTCGCCAGATCGCCGTCGCCGTCGCCGCGAGCGCGAGGAGCGCCGCGAGCACAAGCGCGATGCGGCTCAGCCTCGACGCGTCAACCATCTTTTCCCCGCCCAACCGCGATGTTTTCGGCTCTAGCGCATAAAATCCGCGATGCTAGAGTGAGGATCGGGGTCGCGCCTTGAAGCCGGACGACATGGCGCAGCGTAGCTGCGCGGGCGGCGGCGTATTGTGGGGGATGGGCGTCAAGTGGCGGAGACCTTTCGGATCGCCATCGTCGGATCGGGGCCGGCGGGCCTGAGCGCCGCGTCGCGCGCGGCGCAGCTCGGTCTCAGCCACGTTCTCCTCGAGAAGACCAACCACCTCTCCGACACGATCTACAAATATCAGAAGGGCAAGCACGTGATGGCGACGCCCGCGCAACTCGTGCTGCGCGCCGACCTCGACTTCGCTGCGGGCAAGCGCGAGGCTGTGCTCGACACCTGGGATTTCCAGACCGACAAGAACGGCGTCACCGTACGAAAAGAGGCCGAGGTCATCGCGATCGAGGGCGACAAGGGCGCGTTTTCGTTGAAGCTCGCGGGCGGCGAGACGGTGACTGCCGAAACCGTGGTGCTGGCGATCGGCACGCAGGGCAACCCGAACCTGGTGCGCTGTCCGGTCGGCGAAGGCGCGGTCGTGCAATATCAGCTCGACGACCCGGCCGAGTATAACGACGAGCATATCTTCGTGATCGGCGGCGGCGACGCGGGGATCGAGAACGCGCTCGGCCTCGCCGCCGACGCCGCCCAAGGCAATGTCGTCAGCCTCGTCAACCGCTCGGCCGATTTCGCGACCGCGAAGGACGCCAACGTCAAGGCGCTGATGGCGGCGCGCGACGCGGGGCGCATGACGATCCACGCCGAGACGACCTCTTCGCAGATCGACAAGGGGTTCATCACGCTCGACACACGCGACGGCGAGGTCAAGGCGCGCTGCGACCGCGTCATCGCGCGCATGGGCTCGGCGCCCCCGCGCAAATTCGTCGAGGCGGCGGGCGTGGCGTTCGCGAGCGAGGATCGGCTCGCTTTCCCGACGCTTTCGCCGACATTCGAATCGACCAAGCCCGGCATCTTCGTGATCGGCGCGCTCGCGGGCTATCCGCTGATCAAGCATTGCATGAACCAGGGTCACGACGTGGTCGAGTTCATCAACGGCAACATGGAACTGAAACCCGCCGACGAGCCGATCCTCGAAGCCAAGTTCAAGGGGCTGCCCGGCAAGCGGAGCGTCGACGAATGGCTCGAGTTCCTGCGCGCCAACGTCTCGATCCTCGAAGGGATGAGCCCGTTGCAGATGCGCGAGTTCATGCTCGACAGCGAGGCCCGCTTCTATCCGCGTGGAATGACGATCTTCGAGAAGAACGCGCCGGGATCGTCGCTGTTCGCGATCGCGAGCGGGAGCGTGCTGGTGCAGGTCGATCCGGCCGATCCCTCGGTCACCGTGCCGATCGAGACGGGCTCGATCTTCGGCGAGGTCGGGCTGATCTCGGGGCGCAGACGCGGCGCCACGATCCGCGCGGCCGAGGACGCGATCTGCGTCGAGGTGTCGCGCACCGCGGCGCTGCGTCTGCAAAGCCAGGTGCCCGCGGCGCGGCGGGCGATCACGCGCATCTCGATCGAGCGGCAGCTGCTCCAGATGTTCGGATCGGGCCTGACCAAGGAGGACGTCGCCGAAGCCGTCGAGGGCGCCGAGGTGCTCCACATCAAGGCGGGCGACAACGTCATCACAGAAGGCGACGAGGGCGACGATATCTATGTCGTCCGCACCGGATCGATGGTCGTGCAGAAATCGATCGGCGGAAAGCCGGTGTTTCTGTCCTACCTGCCCGCCGGAAGCTACGTCGGCGAGATGGCGCTGATCGCGGGGGGACGGCGCACCGCGACGGTCAAGGCGGCGATCAAGTCCGAGGTCATCAAGCTGCAAGGGGCAGCGTTCAAGGCGCTGCTCGCTAGAAAGCCAGCGCTCCTCGAACGCGCGAAGCGCGACATGGCCGCGCGCCAGGACGTCAATGCCTTCGTCGAGGCGAAGAAGGACAGCTTCTCGGGCGTCGTCGACATGTATTCGAGCGTCGCGACCTTCCTCGTCGAGCAGGGCGTCGGCGAAGCGACCGACGTGCTGCTGATCGACGAGAATCTCTGCGTCGGCTGCGACAATTGCGAGCGCGCGTGCGCCGACAGCCACGAGGGGCTGAGCCGCCTCGATCGCGAGGCGGGGCGGACCTATGCGCACCTCCACGTGCCGACCAGCTGCCGCCACTGCGAGCATCCGCATTGCATGGCCGACTGCCCGCCGAACGCGATCCACCGCGGCCCCGACGGCGAGGTGTTCATCGACGAGACCTGCATCGGATGCGGCAATTGCCAGCGCAATTGCCCTTACGGCGTGATCCGCATGGACAGCGTACCGCCGAAGAAGCCGAGCCTGCTCAACTGGCTGTTTTTCGGCACGGGACCGGGCCCGGGCGAGCCGACCAAGAAATGGAAATATGCTAACGCGGAGGACGGCGTCGAAAAAGCCAAGAAGGCGATCAAGTGCGACATGTGTTCGGGGATCGAGGGCGGTCCGGCGTGCGTGCGGGCGTGTCCTACGGGGGCCGCAATAAGGGTCGCGCCCGAGGAGTTCCTGACGGTGGCGCGGTTGGAAAGGGAAGGGGCGTGAGCGCCTGATGGCCACGCGCGTCGCCGTGCAGTCGCGGGTGCGGGGGTCGGCCGCGCACGACGGATTTTTGCGCCACCACAATTTCCGATGGGCGAAGATCGCCGGAATGCTCTCGGCCGTCGCGTTGCTCGTCTATCTTCTCGCCGATGTGTCGCCGCGGCCGAGCGGAGGAACGTGGTACGGCTATGCGACGGGTACGCTCTCCGCGCTGATGATCCTGTGGCTGACGATGCTCGGGGTGAGGAAGCGCGCGATGACGCGCGGGCGCTGGTCCTTGAAGGCGTGGACGTCGGCGCACGTCTATCTTGGGCTGAGCCTGATCGTCGTCGCGACGCTTCATACCGCGTTCGACTTCGGCTGGAACGTCCACACGCTCGCCTATATGCTGATGATGGTCGTGATCCTGTCGGGACTGTTCGGGATCGGTGTCTATTCCAGCCTGCCGCGCATCCTTTCGAACAACCGGGAGGAAGCGACGGAGAGCCAGATGCTCGAAGCGTTGCGCTCCGCCGACCGCCAGCTCCACGACGCCGCACAGCCGCTCGACCAGCATCACGCCGAGATGGTGCGCATGTCGCTCGAGCAGGATCCGTTCGGCGGCGGGCTGTGGGCGCGGCTTACCGGGCGCTATCCCGGATGCGCGACACGCGCGGCGCAAGCCGAGATCAGGCGGGAAACCGCCTATCGCCCCAAGCTCGGCGACGATCCGCTCGAAAAGATCGACGCGCTTCTGGAAAAGAAGGAAGCGATCCTGATGCGCGTGCGACGGCACCTGCGCATCAAGGCGCTGCTCGAAATCTGGCTTTACGTGCATGTGCCGATGACGTTCGCGCTGATCGCCGCGCTCGCCGCGCACATCGTCTCCGAGTTTTTCTATTGGTGAGGCGCGCGGGAT
>JACDGO010000386.1 GCA_013821585.1 Sphingomonadaceae bacterium | reverse complement strand
GCTCAAGACGTGGCGCGTAATCGAGGGCGGCGGCGCCGCCGACACCGGGGTTGAGGATAACGCATAATGATCCAGATGCAGTCCAATCTCGAAGTCGCGGACAACAGCGGCGCGAAGCGCGTCCAGTGCATCAAGGTGCTGGGCGGCTCGAAGCGGCGTTTCGCCGGCGTCGGCGACGTGATCGTCGTCAGCGTCAAGGAAGCGGTGCCGCGCGGCAAGGTGAAGAAGGGCGACGTGCACCGCGCAGTGATCGTGCGCACGGCGAAGGACATTCACCGTCCCGACGGCTCGACGATCCGCTTCGACGGCAACGCCGCGGTGCTCGTCAATAAGAACGAGGAGCCGATCGGCACGCGCATCTTCGGACCCGTAGTCCGCGAGTTGCGCGCGAAGAATTACATGAAGATCATTTCGCTCGCGCCGGAGGTGCTGTGATGTCGGCGCTGAAGATCAGGAAGGGCGACAAGGTCGTCGTCCTGTCCGGCAAGGACAAGGGCAAGCACGGCGAGGTGACGCGCTCGTTCCCCAAGGACGGCAAGGTCATCGTATCGGGCGTCAACGTCGCGACGCGGCACAAGAAGCCGACGCAGGCGAACCCGCAAGGCGGCCTTGAGCGGCGCGAGGCGCCGATGCACGTCTCGAAGGTCGCGATCGAGGATCCCAAGACGGGCAAGCCGACGCGCGTGCGCTTCGAGACCGGCAAGGACGGCAAGAAAATCCGGGTCGCCGTGCGCTCCGGGGAGCAGATCAAGGGTGCTGGCAATGGCTGACGCGAAAACCAAAGCAAAGACCAAGCCCCGGATGCAGGGCATCTATGAAGAGCGCATCGTCAAGGCGATGACCGAACGCTTCGGTTACACGAACGCCATGCAGGTTCCGCGCCTGGAGAAGATCGTCATCAACATGGGCGTCGGCGAAGCGACGCAGGACAAGAAGAAGGTCGAGCAGGCCGCGTCTGAGATGGAGCTGATCGCCGGCCAGAAGCCCGTCGTCACCAAGGCGAAGAAGTCGGTCGCGCAGTTCAAGCTGCGCGAGGGCATGGCGATCGGCTGCAAGGTCACGCTGCGCCGCGAGCGGATGTACGAGTTCCTCGACCGCTTCATCACCATCGCGCTTCCGCGCGTGCGCGACTTTCGCGGGCTCAATCCGCGCTCGTTCGACGGGCGCGGCAATTACGCGTGCGGGCTGAAGGAGCAGCTGATCTTCCCGGAGATCAGCTACGACAAGGTCGACACAATCCGGGGCATGGACGTGATCGTCGCGACGACCGCGAACACGGACGACGAGGCGCGAGAGCTACTGCGCCTTTTCGGGTTCCCGTTCCCGCAGGACGAAGCACAAGAAAAGAAGGCGGCGTGAATCATGGCGAAGCAGAGTTCGATCAACAAGAACGAGAAGCGCAAGAAGATGGTCGCGCAATATGCGGCCAAATTCGCGAAGCTGCGCGCGATCGCCGACGATTCGAAGGCGGACGACAACGACCGGCTGATGGCGCGGCTCAAGATGTCGGCGCTGCCGCGCAACGCCAATCCGACGCGCGTGCGCAACCGGTGCGAAGTCACCGGCCGTCCGCGCGCATATTATCGCAAGTTCCGCCTTTGTCGGATTCAGCTGCGCGATCTGGCCAATAAGGGCCTGATCCCCGGCGTGACGAAGTCGAGCTGGTAAGGGTTAAGAGATGGCATTGACCGATCCCCTGGGCGACATGCTCACCCGCATCCGCAACGGCCAGCAGGCGCGCAAAGACAGCGTGCTGTCGCCCGCGTCGAAGCTGCGCGTGCGCGTGCTCGACGTGCTTCAGCGCGAAGGCTATATCCGCGGCTATTCGTCGGAAGAGCTGAGCGGCCATGACGGAATCCGCATCGAGCTGAAATATTTCGAGGGACAGCCGGCGATCCGTCACGTCGCGCGCGTCTCCAAGCCCGGCCGCCGCGTCTATTCGGGCTCGAAGGAGCTGCCGCGCGTCCGCAACGGCCTCGGCATCACGATCGTCTCGACGCCGCGCGGCGTTCTGTCCGACGCGGAGGCGCGCGACCAGAATGTCGGCGGCGAAGTGCTGGCGGAGGTGTTCTGATGAGCCGCATCGGTAAACGGCCGGTTCCGGTCCCCGCAGGCGTCACGGCGACGATGGACGCCGGCGTGCTTTCGGTGAAGGGACCGAAGGGCAGCCTGTCACTCGCGCTGCGCGACGAGATCAAATACACGGTCGACGACGCAGGGATCACCGTCCAGCCGGCGAACGACACGAAGCAGGCGCGCGCCTTTTGGGGCATGCAGCGCACGCTGGTGCAGAACCTCGTCACCGGCGTGACCGATGGGTTCACCAAGACGCTCGAGATCACCGGCGTCGGCTATCGCGCGAACGTGCAGGGCAAAAAGCTCAAGCTTCAGCTCGGCTACTCGCACGACGTCGACATGGTCGTCCCCGAAGGCGTCGATGTGAAGACGCCCGACCAGACGACGATCGAAATCTCCGGCGCGGACAGGCAAAAGGTCGGCCAGTTCGCCGCCGAGATCCGCCGCTGGCGCAAGCCCGAACCCTATAAGGGCAAGGGCATCAAATATCGCGGGGAATATATCTTCCGCAAAGAGGGTAAGAAGAAATAATGGCGAAGCTGTCGCTTTTCGAGAAGCGCCGCCAGCGCGTGCGCACCAAGCTGCGTTCGCGCGGCATCTCGCGCCCGCGCCTGTCGATCCACCGCTCTGGCCGGCACATCTATGCACAGGTGATCGACGACACCGAGGGCAAAACCGTCGCGATGGCGTCGACGCTCGACAAGGACGTGCGCGGCAAGGCCGGCGCGACGATCGACGGCGCTGCCGATGTCGGCAAGCGGGTGGCCGAACGCGCCAAGAAGGCGGGCGTCACCCAGGTTATTTTCGACCGTGGCGGGTTCCTGTTCCACGGCCGCGTCAAGGCGCTCGCCGAAGGTGCGCGCGAAGGCGGATTGGAGTTCTAGATGGCTGACGAAACCGAAATTACGGCCGCTCCGGCCGCCGAAGCGCCTCCGGCCGATGGTCCCCCCGCGGCGGCGCCGCGCGGGCGCGGTC
>JACDGO010000385.1 GCA_013821585.1 Sphingomonadaceae bacterium | reverse complement strand
GCTGAAGCCGATGTAGGCGACCGTCTTGACGCCGCTGGCTTTCATGTGGTCGACGACCGCCGCCACCATCATCGGAAACGGCTGCGTGATGCTGACCGTCCAGCCGCCTTCGCCGGGCGGCAGGTTGACCGGCGTCGGCGAGAGCAGCGGCGTGTGCGTCTCGCGAGCCACCGCGGCGATCGCCATGGCGCCGGGCACGCCGGAGGTGCCGATCAACGCGTCGACCTTGTCGTCGGCGACGAGCTTGCGCGCGTCGCGGGCGGCGACGGCCGGATCGGAGGTGTCGTCGAGCATGATCAGCTGCACCTTGCGCCCGGCCACCAGCGGGTGCTGCGCGAGCGCCGCCTGGATGCCTTTCGCATAGGGAATGCCGAGGCCCGACACCGGCCCCGACATCGAGCTGATGAAGCCGATCTTCAGGTCGGCGGCGAGCGCTGGGGAGGACAAGGCGATCGCCGTGATGGCGGCAGCGCCGGCGCGCAGGAAAACGTTCATGGGGAGGTTCGAGAGTGAGCGACGGCGAAGACGTGCGGAACGGCGGGGACAGCAACCGCGATCGTTTAGGGATAAAGCATCTTAGTCGCAGCTTTCGGCGCTGACAAGGCGGCTGCCCCGCAGACGTGAGGCGCCGCCGCTGCAAGTGCCGGCGCGCCTAGCCTGCATATTTCACCGTAGTCGAGCTGTATGGATTCGGCGAGGCGTATTGGTGATGAGGAGCCCACTGGGTGGTCGAACTGGCTGATTGCGGTACCGTAATGTCGTGACGGAGGGCATTTGGGGCGTTGACCCATTCCCCGGCTTGGTTGCGGGCCTTTTTGGCGTCAACGCGCGGGCCCGGCACTGGATGAACTTCTACGTGCTGTTCAGAGCGCGCATGGCCTGCGCGAAGATGGCTGCGCTGGGCCAGTTCGACGCGAAGTAGAGGCGAATGCGCCGGGTATTGCGTGTGACCACGGCGGCGAGCGCGTGAGCGACCCGACAAGGCGCAGGACGTCACCCGCGAAGGCGAAGTGGCGCCGGCGCAGGGTCGCTCCAGTGGAGAGCTCGACAGATGAGCCGCCGGCGATCGTCAGGACCGCGATCGATCAGGTCGGCAAGACCGCGGCCAGCGGGTCTTACGACCGCCGCGGCGCTGCGATCCGGCAGATCGAGAAAGCGGCCCAGCCAGCGACGGCCGCGGCTAATGACTACTGCCAGGCCGCGCGCTGGGCGACCTGGCAAGCGGCCGGCGTGGCGCTCCTGGTCAACGTCGCTCTGGTGGTCGGCCTGTGGCGTTTTGGTGCGGTGGATCCCACCGCTGCAGGAATCCAGGCGCGGCACGCCGAGCGCGACGAGCTCGCCGCTGTGGTGGCGGATCTGGAGAGTCGCGGCGGCAAGGCCAGGCTCATGACGTGCGGCGAGCCGGCGCGGCTGTGCATCCGGACGGACGAGAGCGGTAAGGATGCAGGGTTTGGGTACCCGGCCAAGGGCGAGACGTGGCGAGTGATTAAGGGGTATTGAACACAAGCCGCAGCTTCAGAGGTCGCGCGCCCGGGATCCAGGAGGTCAGAGTCAGCAGATCTCCAGAAGTCCTGCCCCTGGAGGTGGAAATGGCAAAACCTGCAGGCTCAGAACGACCGCCACTGGGGACAGAAGCCGGAATCGCGGCCGCGCGATCTTTGGAGTGATCGGTCGCCCGCAAGCACAAGGGCTCGACGCCGCTGCACACTATCGCCGTGACGTCCGACCCTTCTATCCCGCAGACTCGATATGTCGAGTCCGATGGTCTGAGCATTGCCTATCAAGTTTTTGGCAGCGGCAGCTCGGACCTGGTCGTAGTCCCTGGCATCCTGACCCATGTTGAGATGAACTGGGAATACCCGGCGTACGCTCGATTGCTGCGGCGTCTCGGACAAGCGTTTCGCGTCATCATGTTCGACAAGCGTGGCCAGGGCTTGTCCGATCGATTCGAGGGGGTGCCGACACTGGAAGAACGCATGGACGACGTGCGTGACGTGATGCGTGCCGCGGGCTCGCGACGCGCAATGTTGTTTGCTGCTTCAGAAGGTGGCCCCATGGCTGCCCTCTTTACGGCGACCTTTCCGGGAATGGTGGAACGTTTGGTCCTCTACGCCTCGATGGCTCGCTTCACACGATCGCCGGACTATCCGCATCGCCGAACGCTCGACGAGGTTCTTGAATGGACCGCGGCTTGTTGGGGTAAGCCGCAAGCGGTTGCTCTTTGGGCGCCTGAGCGCGCACAGGACGCTGTGTATTGCGAGTTTGCAGCGCGCTATCAGCGACAGAGCGCATCCCCCAGCGCCATTCGGTGCCAACGGCCGCTACCTCGCGGACCATGTGCCGGATGCCACGTACTTGGAGTTGCCCGGCAACGCGCACTTTGCACCCGAGGGCGATTCTGACGCGATCGTAGACGCCATAACGCGCTTTTCGGTCGCCGACCGATCGATTGCAGATCGTCCGCCGGCCGAGCGTTTTCTGGCAACTGTCTTGTTCACGGACATCGTCGGATCGGCTGAGCTCGCGTCGCGAGTCGGCGACGCCGCATGGCGCGATCTGCAGCAGAAGTTCTACACCTTAGGCCGAAACGCGCTGGACCTACATCGCGGCCGACAGATCGACACCGCCGGGGACGGTCTGTTTGCCACCTTCGATGGACCGGCGCGCGCCATTCGTTGCGCAGCGACGATGGTGAAAGAGGCCAAGGAGATGGGTCTCGTGTTGCGCGCAGGACTGCACACCGGCGAAGTCGAACCATCCGGCGACAAAGTCAGTGGTATGGGAGTACACATCGGCGCGCGCGTCATGGCGCAAGCGAGTCCTGGTGAGGTCTTGGTATCCCGCACGGTAAGGGATCTAGTCGCCGGTTCAGGTATCGACTTTGAGCCGCGCGGAGCCCACCCCCTCAAGGGCTTGCCCGGCGAGTGGCCCTTACACCGAGCCCTGACCTGATGACTGGGGTCTTCAAGCACCGTCCCGGCCACACCAAAGATATTGATAACACATTTTATCAATAGTAAGATGCCAGCATGCGCAAGGCAAAGATCTACCC
>JACDGO010000384.1 GCA_013821585.1 Sphingomonadaceae bacterium | reverse complement strand
TCGATTGCGAGTTGCGGCTGGTAGAGCGAGGCGACCCGTAGCATCGCAAGCGTCACATTGGAGGGAGAAGGGATTGGCGTTCCGCTGACGGACCAGCTCGACTGTCCAGCGCCCGCGGCCGACACCCGGATAGGGCAGTCGTTCCGAGGAAGCGCAGCCGATACGCCAGCGTGTCATCGCTGCGGATGGCTGTTCCAACGGGCAGCGTTCACGTGAGCGGTAGCGGCGGTAAAGCAGCATCGGCGTCCTGCCGTCGGAGGCGGCGAGCTGAAGCCGGCGCGTCGCCGTCTGATCGGCCGCTTTCACCTCCGCAATCACGCAGGCGAGGGCTCCATCGCGCAAACCATCTTCGGCAAGCGCCAACACTTCGCTGTCCTTGCGGCCTTGCGCATACAGTATGCGATCGGGGCCGAGGCCGACCTGTTCGAGACCCGGCGCGTAGAGGTCGAAGCGCGTGAGCGCCCACAAGACGGTGAAGCCTGCCCGGTTCGCAAACCTTGCCGCGATACCCGCCGCGAATAACGTCGCAGCTGCGTCGTCGCTTAACGTGGCCGAGGCCGCCGCGATCTCATGCAGGCCAGTGCCGTCGAGACCGTGATCGGCGAGCCGGTCGTCGAGCGCCGCCAGTCCGAACGCCAACGCCGGCCCGCGCTGGCCCTGGGCCTGTGCGAGCTGTACGCGGAGCGCGGCAAGTTGATGGGCGCTCGGCCGATCGAAGGACGAAGGTAGGACAGACACTGGGCAACATCGACTCACTTGTTCCCATTATGTTCCGCCTCATTGCTATGTTAGTCAAGCCGTGTCATCGCCAAGGAGTCGCAGCGTCATCTCGTCGCGCTCGCCATCAAACCAGCGATCGAGCGCGGCGCCCAGAAGCGCCGACGGCCGCGCTACTTCGAACAAAGTAAGCGATGAGCGCAGTTTCAGCGCGTCGATCCCGCCAAACACCCTAACCGGGTCGCTGATCGGCAAATCCTGCAGGGCGGTAGCGCATTCGAGATAGCGAGCTCCCAATACCGGATGATCGAGATAGGCGCGGGCTTCATCGGCAGAGCGGATCGCGAAATGGCGTGCCGTCGCGCTACGGCCGAGCCCCGCCAGCTGAGGAAATATGTACCACATCCAGTGTGAGCGTTTCGCGCCGCGCCGGATCTCGGCGAGCGCGCCCGGATAGCCGAGCGTCTGCGCTTCGACGAAGCGGTCGAGTGGCGTCTCGGCGGGCATGGTCAGAGCAGCGTCGGCTCGGCCGAGAGCGGTGGAAAAACTTGCGTGGCAGTCAGGCTCCCCTTGGGCAGCACCTGAAGCACATCTGCTGCCGGTACTTCCGGGTCGAGCCAGTCTGCCCACTGATCACGCCTGAGCGGAATGATCTGGCGGCGATGAAATGGCTTTACGTCCTCGCCCGGCTCGGTCGTCAGCATGGTGAAGGCTTCGCCGGCCTGGGGATGCGACCGCCAGATTCCTGCGATGCAGAACCAGTCATGATCCTGGAGGGTGAACAGCCACTTGGTCTTGCGCTTTTCGCCCGGTTGCGGCTCCGTGAACTCATAGAATCCATCGGCGACGATCAGGCATCGCCCGCTCGTGAATTCTCGGTTGTCCGAGACGAAATTGTAGACCGGTTTGCCGCCCTGACCTGGCCAGCTCCATCGTCGATTGACCAGCTCGCCAACGCCGCGTTCGCCCTCGATGGTGCGCACGATCGGTGCCATGTCGCTGATCTTGATATCCTCTCGCGCAGCGACGTTCGGCGTGCCCTCGGGCGTTTTGATCTTGAGGTTGGAGAAATCCTCCGCGATCGAAGCGATATCCACTTCCAGGCGATAGTCGTTGCACACCCGCGCTCAACCCTCCTTGCGACTCACTGCTGTTCCCATTATGTTCCGGCAATGGATTCGGCCACGCATTTCGATTCGGATGCGCCGCTTGGCAGCCGTCGGGCTATCATCCGACGAAATCCGGCCGATGCCAGCGAAATCGATCTTGAAGATCCGACCCTGCTTGCTCCACTTGCCCGTGCCGGGACGAAGCGCCGAATCGAACTCTTCGAACAACAGGCGCACGACATGCGCCAGCTCGCGCTGCGTGCTTTGCGGCAAATGATCGAGCTGATCGCGCATTCCGCCATTCCTAGCGACGGGTCTTGCCAAAGCAATGTTGCCGGGCGCGCCAGTTGTGGGTCGGAGCCGTGGCGGATCACAGGTTTCGTATCGGCGGCCGCGGTTGCTTGTTCAGAGCCATCGAGGCTGCCGTCGCATTTAGACTCCGCTGCAAAAGTATATCCCCCTTTCCGGGTATATCGGCTGTTCGAGCGTTTTGGGAATGAGGGCGCCTTGGGTTTCGATCCAGGAGTGTTGCGGGGCAACGCACGATAGTCGCTCCGAAGCCTGACCTCGCGGTTCGGCATCGGCGCCGCTCGAACCGCGCGGATACGGTCGCACCAAGTTTTGCGCGGGAGGTCAGGCAATGCCGTTCGTGTGCGTTCAGTGAGCGCCATATTCGCAAACGTCGTTGCTGCGTCCGGCGGCACAATGCCTCGTTCAGCGGCCTCGGGCACCCACGGATGAACTACGCAGCGGCGACAATCATGGGTTTGGCGTCGCAATGCGCACCGAACGTCGCGCCGCAGACGGTCGCGGCGATCGTGCGGACCGAGAGCCGCGGCAACCCGCTCGCGGTCAATGTAAATCACGCGCGGCAACCCAAGGCGCCATTGAGTGTTGCCGATGCGATCGCGACCGCGAGGCGCTACGTCACCGCGGGCTACTCCGTCGATCTCGGCATCAGCCAGATCAACTCGCGCAATTTGCCCAGGCTCGGCTTGACCTTGGAAACGGTGTTCGACCCGTGCACAAATATTGCCGCCCTCGGTCAAACCCTGTCTCAGAATTACCGGGCTGTGACGGCCGGGCGTGATCCGCAAACCGCCCTGCGCGTAGCCATTTCGCTCTACAATACCGGAAGCACGTCGCGCGGGTTTCGCAACGGCTATGTCGCCAGAGTCGTCGGCAACGCGGGTGTTGCCGAAAGCGTAACCGCAGAATACACCGAGCCGACGCC
>JACDGO010000013.1 GCA_013821585.1 Sphingomonadaceae bacterium | reverse complement strand
CGCACAGGGCGCGCGTCGGCGGGCCGAGCAGGGCGTCGAGCGACGCGACCCGATCGAGCAGCGCGTCCATCGGAAGCCCGAGCAGCGCACGGAGGCTGAGCATCGGCATGAAGACGTGCACCCCGGCCTGCGCGCCGCTCGAGCGCGAAATGGCGTAACGAAGATGCGCGCCGCCCGCAAAACCCTCTCCGGACGCCAAGGTGATCGCTACGCCGTCGCCGCCGACGATCTCGATCGGCGCGCCGAGGTTGACGATCAGCACGCCGTCCGCACTGGGCAGCTCGCGTCGCGCGGCGAAGCCGCCGGTAGTTTCGCTATAATCGGTATAGGCGGTCACGAGGCCAGCGAGCGAGCGCGACGGGGCGATGCGCGCCATCGACCAGGCGTTCCCCCCGTCTTCGTGCGCATCGACGCGAATCTCACGGCTCGCTCGTTCCATCGCGGCGAGCCTAGCCCGAAGTCTGCGACCGGGCTACGCGGCGCGAATGACCGACGCCGACATTGCTCTTGCCAACCACCTCGCCGACGCGGCCGGGGCGGCGATCCGGCCGCTGTTTCGCGCCGGGATCGGCGTCGAAGATAAGGCCGACGCCTCGCCGGTCACGGAGGCCGATCGCGCGGCGGAAGCCGCGATGCGGCGGCTGATCGCGGCGGAGGCCCCGCGCGACGGAATCATCGGCGAGGAATGTGGCGAAAGGGCGGGGACGAGCGGGCGGACCTGGGTGCTCGATCCGATCGACGGGACGACAAGCTTCGTCGCGGGGCGGCCGATCTTCGGCACGCTGATCGCACTGATGGAGGACGGCTGGCCGGTGCTCGGCGTGATCGACCAGCCGATCGCGCGCGAGCGCTGGGTCGGCGCGGCGGGAAAGCCAACGCTGTTCAACGGCAAGCCGCTCAGGACACGCATGTGCCCGGCGTTGTCGCAAGCGGTGCTCGCGACGACGAGTCCGCATTGCTTCGAGGAACAGGCCACGGCGCGCTTTCTCGCGCTCTCGGCGAAGGTCGCCTGGCGGCGGATCGTCTATGGCGGCGACTGCTACAACTACGGCCTCGTCGCCTCGGGGCATATCGACCTCGTGGTCGAGGCGGGGCTGAAACTCCACGATTTCGCCGCGCTCGTCCCCGTCGTCGAGGGCGCGGGCGGGACGATGTGCGACTGGTCGGGCGAGCCGCTCAACGCCGACAGCGCTGGCGGATCGGGGTCGGGGGCAAGCGTGATCGCGCTCGGCGATCCGGCGCGGCTCGAAGACGTGCTGAAAGCCTTGCACGCCTGAACGTCAGAAAATCCCGAGAAACTTCTTGCGCTGACCCCTGCGCTCGTCGCGCGTGCTCTTGCCGTTTTCGGCCTTGGCCGTCGTGCCGTGGCCGACGTCGTCGCGCGGCTTTCCCTTGGTGGTGCGTTGTGCTGCTGCGGTCGCGCCGCTGAGCACCGGTCCGCATGCCGCTGACTTGGCATCACCGACATCGACGAAGGCGAGGACGCCCGCGAGCGGC
The DNA here is from genome assembly GCA_013821585.1 of Sphingomonadaceae bacterium. Taxonomy (GTDB): domain Bacteria; phylum Pseudomonadota; class Alphaproteobacteria; order Sphingomonadales; family Sphingomonadaceae; genus Sphingomonas_O. Next base: position 13,171 of record JACDGO010000013.1, on the reverse strand, counting down.
GTGCCGACGATCGCAAGTCCCAGCCCGATGCCCGCGCGGGTCAGCAATTGCGGGCTGATCACCGAAATACCCGGTCGCGCGAAATAGCCGTTCACGCCGACCGGCGACTGGCCCGAGAACAGGCTGAAGGTCTTGCCGTCGGCGCGCAGCGCAAGGTCGAGCGCTTCGTTCCGGAAAGAGAAGCCGCCGCGACCGAGGATGACGTTCTTGGTGGTGTCGATCAGGATCGGGTCGGCGGCGGCGATGCCGTTCCGCACGGTGAAGGCGACGAGACCGCAGTTTATCTCCACAGGCTTCTTGAGCTTGTGGCCGAGCAATTTGGTGAAATAGGTGCCGAGGTCGAGCTCCGCGAGCTGGATGTTGCGCGTCCAGAACGCCCCGTGCGGGATGACGAGAGCGATACGCCCGTTCGCGCTGGCGAGCGAGCGGCGCACCGAATCGCCGGTGCCGGTCATCTTGACCCGCGCACTCAATGTCCCAGTCGTGCCCGATTCCTCCACGCCGAAGCGGCCGAGCAGCTTGCCCATCGGCGTCGGCGACAGCTTGATGTCGTACGAGGTCACGACCGCGGGCGCGCGCGCGTCGATCGAAATGTCCGACCAGAGATGCCCGCCAGCGACGTCGAAGGTTAGCGGCGAGAGCTTCAAGAGGCTGTGATCGAGATCGAGCGCGAGGCCGATGTTCGAGATCGGAATATGCGGCGCGCGCAGATTCGTGACGTGATAACGGAGCTGCGCGTCGAAGCGCTTGATCGAATCGACACGCAACGGCGCGTCGGGCAGCACGCGTGGCGTGCCTCCGACCGTTTCCGCGACCTTGCCCGCCGCAAGCCGGTTCGGATCATAGCCGATGAACGGCCCGGCATCGATGATGTTTAGCGTGCGCGTGCGCAGGTCGGCGGCGATGTTCAGGCGATCGGCGGGCATGGTGATGGTGATCGCGCCCGAAAGGTCGCTGTCGCCGAAGCGGCCGGCAAGGCGGGTGAGGCGCCACGCGCTCCCGTCCTTGGTAAGATCCGATGTGACGCGATAGGTTCGCGTGTCAGGCACCGCCGCGCCGAGGAAGTCGAGCAGCAGGCTGAGGTTCGGTCCGCGCGCGACGAGCTTGAGCTTCGCGCCCTCGAGCACCGTGGCGCCTGGCAGCGTCCCCGATATGTCGAGTGCGGTCGACCCCGAGCGCGCGGCGAGGTTCAGCTTGTTCTCGCCGCCGACCACCGTCTCGTTGGGCGACATCAGGCTGCCCGTCAGCGTGAACGGCCGGTCGCGCATCGTGCCGTTCCCTGAGAAGCGGATGTCGCCCGAAAAACGCGTGTCGAGCGCGCGGATCGTCTCGACGCGGATGTTCGTCTGAAGGTGCATCCGCGGATCGAGATAGGCGATTCGCGTTCCGCCGACTTCGGCGCGGCGGATGTCGGGGAGCTCGAAGGCTTTGCCCTTCTTGTTCGGATCGCCGAAGGTGAAAGTGTTGCGTTCGTGCTTCGCGTCCCAGGCGAGGTCGAGGGTGCCGCCCGACAGGTTGAGCCACTTCACTTGGCGCTTGCCGAACAGCAAAGGCAGCGTGGCGATGCGCGAATCGATTCGCTGCGACTTGAAGAACAGCCCGCGACGCCAGGCCGGATTCGAGATCGTCAGCCCTTCCGCGACGAACTTGGTGTCGAGCGGGTCGAAATACAGTTGGAAGTCGCCCCCGACGCGCACGTCGCGCTCGAGCGAGCGGCTGGCGATCCTCTCGAAGCTGTGTTTGAGGAAGCGCCCCTTGGTTACATAGAGCACGGTCCAGGCGAGCAGGATCAGCCCGAGAATCGTCGTCAGGATCGCGAGCGGTATGGCGATGGCTGAGTCGGCGCCGCTGCGGCGAGGGCGCGCCGTATCGGGCCGGAAATTGGGGTCGGCCTCGGCCATGCGGCTAGAACCTCCGGGAAAACCGCTGGTTCCTTGCAATCGGGCGGGTGTTTCGTTAGGGGCCGCGCCTTCGCGCACGATCAAAACGGATCGCCTGGCCAGTGTGGGCTGCCACGGCGTGTCCTTGAATCGCCGATTTCGAAAGGACGAAAATGCCCAAGCTGAAGACCAAGAGCGGGGTGAAGAAGCGCTTCACGCTCACCGCGACCGGCAAGCTGAAGCACGGGGTGGCCGGCAAGCGCCACCGCCTGATCAGCCACAACGCCAAATATATTCGCCAGAACCGCCGCACCTCGGTGCTGTCCAAGGCCGACACCGGAACGGTGAAGTCCTGGGCGCCCTACGGCCTGAGATAGGAGCGCAACGGACATGGCACGCATCAAGCGCGGCGTAACGACGCACGCGAAGCACAAGAAGATTCTGGGCGCGGCGAAGGGCTATTACGGCCGCCGCAAGAATACGATCCGCATCGCCCGCCAGGCGGTCGAAAAGGCCGGGCAGTACGCCTACCGCGACCGCAAGGTGAAGAAGCGCAGTTTCCGCGGCCTGTGGATTCAGCGCATCAACGCCGCGGTGCGCATGGAAGGGCTGACCTACGGCCAGTTCATGCACGGCCTGAAGCTCGCCGGCGTCGACCTCGACCGCAAGGTTCTCGCCGACATCGCAATGCACGAGGGCGAAGCATTCAGCGGCATCATCGCGCAGGCGAAGGCGGCGCTGCCCCTGGCGGCTTAACGTCCACCTTCGTTATGAAGCGCGAATGGGCGCGAGCGGCGTTGCCGTTCGCGCCCATTCGCTTATCAGGCGCACAGGATGATCGATCTCGACCAGATCAGCGAAGCGCGCGATCTCGATGCGCTCGAAGCTGTGCGCGTCGAGCTGCTCGGCAAGAGCGGGAGCATTTCGGCGCTGCTCAAGACTCTCGGGCAGATGAGTCCCGAGCAGCGGCAGGTCGAGGGGCCGCGAATCAACGGATTGCGCCAAGCGGCGGCGAACGCGATCGCCGCGCGCAAGGCGGCGCTCGAGGCGGAAGCGCTCGACGCGCGGCTCGCGATCGAGCGGCTCGACATGAGCCTTCCCGCGCCCGAGCGCCCGCACGGGTCGATCCACCCCGTCAGCCAAGTGATGGACGAGCTCGCCGAGATCTTCGCCGACATGGGCTTCGCGGTCGCCGAAGGGCCGGAAATCGAGGACGACTGGCATAATTTCACCGCGCTCAACATTCCCGAGACGCACCCCGCGCGTGCGATGCACGACACCTTCTATTTCCCCGATGGGAAGCTGCTCCGCACGCACACCTCGCCGGTGCAGGTACGCACCATGACGTCGCAACCGCCGCCGATCCGGATCATCGCGCCGGGGCGCGTCTATCGTTCGGACTCGGACGCGACGCACACGCCGATGTTCCACCAGATCGAAGGGCTGGTGATCGACAAGGGCATCCACCTCGGCCATCTCAAATGGACGCTCGAGACGTTCCTCAAGGCATTCTTCGAACGCCACGACATCGTCTTGCGCCTGAGGCCCAGCTATTTCCCCTTCACCGAGCCTTCAGTCGAGGTCGACGTCGGCTATACGCTCGACAAGGGGCGCCGAGTCCTCGGCGGGCAGGACGGGTGGATGGAACTGCTCGGCAGCGGCATGGTCCACCCGCGCGTGCTGACCGCATGCGGGCTCGATCCCGAGGAATGGCAGGGGTTCGCTTTCGGCGTCGGCGTCGATCGCCTCGCGATGCTCAAATACGGGATGGACGATCTGCGGCCGTTCTTCGACGGCGATTTGCGCTGGCTCGGGCATTATGGCTTCGGCGCGCTCGATGTGCCGACGTTGAGCGGGGGCGTGGGCGCATGAAGTTCACGCTCGGCTGGCTCAAGGAGCATCTCGATACGCAAGCGGACGCCCCGACGATCGCCGAAGCGCTGACGCGCGTCGGCCTTGAGGTCGAGGGGCTGACGAACGCGGCCGAAAAACTCGCGCCGTTCCGCATCGCCAAGGTGCTCAGCGCCGCGCCGCATCCGCAGGCCGACAAATTGCAAGTCCTGTCGGTCGATGCGGGCGACGGACCCGCGCAGGTCGTCTGCGGCGCGCCCAACGCGCGCGCGGGGATGCTCGGCGTGTTCGGCGCGCCGGGCGCGTTCGTGCCGGGGAGCGGAATCACGCTGAAGGTCGCCGCCATCCGGGGCGTTGAGTCGCACGGAATGATGTGCTCGGTGCGCGAGCTCGAGCTTGGCGACGAGCATAACGGGATCATCGAACTGGCCGGCGACGCGCCGGTCGGCGAGAGCTACGCCGCATGGGCGGGACTCGACGATCCGGTGTTCGATGTGGCGGTAACGCCAAACCGGCAGGATTGCATGGGCGTGCGCGGCATCGCGCGCGATCTCGCGGCGGCGGGAATGGGGGCGCTGAGGCCGCTCGCCGAGGTCTATCGCATGACCACCCTGGAGCCGGTCGCAGGCGCCGATCCAGCGCCCGATGTGCGCATCGACGATCCTGACGGCTGCCCGGCCTTCTTCGCGCAGGCCGTATCGAGCCTGGTCAACGGCGCATCGCCCCAATGGATGCGCCATAAGCTGACAGCGATCGGTCAGAAGCCGATCTCGGTGCTTGTCGACATCACCAACTTCGTCTCGATCGACCTCGGCCGCCCCTTGCACGTCTATGACCGCGCGAAACTCTCCGGCCCGCTCGTCGCGCGCAAGGCGCGGGACGGCGAACGGGTGCTGGCGCTCAACGGCAAGAGCTATGCGCTGGACGCGAGCATGACGGTGATCGCCGACGACGCGGCCGTCCACGATATCGGCGGCATCATGGGCGGCGCGGAGTCGGGCGTGTCCGACACCACGACCGACGTGCTGATCGAATGCGCCTATTTCGACCCCGAGCATATCGCGCGAACCGGACAGAAGCTCGCCCTCGCCAGCGACGCGCGCCAGCGCTTCGAGCGCGGGGTCGATCCCGCGTTTCTCGATGACGGGCTGGCGATCGCGACGAAGCTCGTGCTCGACCATTGCGGCGGGCGCGCCAGCGCCGTCACGCACGCGGGCGCTCCGCCGCTGACGCCCAAGGTGATTCGCTACGATTCTAGCCTATGCCGCCGGCTCGGCGGCATCGAAGTCGCGCCGGACGACCAGCGTGCGATACTCGAACGTCTCGGCTTCGCGGTCTCGACCAAATGGGACGTGACCGTGCCGTCATGGCGGCGCGATGTCGACGGACCCGCCGACCTGGTCGAGGAGGTCGTGCGCATCATCGGGCTCGATCATGTCGTCTCCGAGCCGCTGCCGCGCCGCGCTGGCGTCGCCAAGCCGACCGCGACGGCGATGCAGCGCGTCGAGCGCAAGGTGCGACGCGCCGCCGCCGCGCGCGGGCTGAACGAAGCGGTGACGTGGAGCTTCGTCAGCGAAGCCGAGGCGGCGGCGTTCGTCCCTCGACACGCCGCTGACGCGGCTGCTCGGGATGAGCGGGTTCAGTTGTGGAACCTCGCCAATCCGATTTCCGAGGAGATGAAGGTTATGCGGCCGTCGCTGCTTCCCGGCCTGTTGTCGGCGGCGCGGCGCAATGCCGACCGGGGCGCGGATTCGATCCGGTTGTTCGAGGTCGGGCGGCGCTATCTCGCCCAAAGCGAACCCCTGACGGTCGGCGTCGTGCTCGCCGGCGAAAGCGCGCCGCGTGGCTGGGCGACGGGCAAGGCGCGCGCCTTCGACGCCTATGACGCGAAGGCGGAGGCGCTCGCGCTGCTGGACGCGGCGGGCGCGCCGGTCGACAATCTCCAGGTGTTCGGGGAAGCGGGCGCGCATTTTCACCCCGGCCAGTCGGGCACGCTGCGCCTCGGCCCGAAGACGGAGCTCGCGCGGTTCGGGATGCTCCACCCGGCAACGGCGCGCGCGTTCGACCTCAAGGGTCCGGTCGCGGCCGCGGAGATCCATCTCGACGCGATTCCCGCGGCGCGCGCGAGCGGGCGGGCACGCGCGGCGTTCGCGCCCAACCCGCTCCAGCCGGTCCGCCGCGACTTTGCGTTCGTCGTTCCCGAAACGCTCGCCGCCGACGCGCTCGTCCGTGCCGTGAAGGGCGCGGACAAAGGCGTGATCACGGGCGGCCGCGCGTTCGATCGCTTCGTGCTTCCCGACGGCCAGGTCTCGCTCGCGGTCGAAGTCGTTCTGCAACCGGCCGAGCGTAGCTTCACCGAGGATGAACTCTCTGTTATCGGAGAAAAAATCGTCGCCGCAGCGACCAAACTCGGGGCGAGCCTGCGCGGATGAATATGCGAATTTTATCGGCGCTCATGCTTCTGGCGCTCGCTCCCGTCGCCCCGGCGCAAACCGCGCCCGACGGCGACGTCTACACGCCCGGCCGCGCGCTCGTCACCGACATAGACCGGATCGTGACGCCGAACGGCGTGCAGGAGAGCTTCGTCGCGACGCTCGGCGGCGCACGGCAAGTCGTCAGCGTGCGCGGCGCGGATCGGGCCAATCCGATCCTGCTCTTTATTCACGGCGGCCCCGGATCGCCGGAAATGCACATCGCCTGGTCGTTCGAGCGCCCGTGGGAAGATTATTTCACCGTTGTCCAATGGGATCAGCGCGGCGCGGGCATGTCCTTCCCGCTCAACGATCCCAAGACGCTTGCACCGACGCTCACCCCAGAACGCTACCGCGACGACGCGATCGAGCTCATCGAGCTGCTTCGCAAGAAATACGGCAAGCGCAAGATCTTCGTGCTCGGGCACAGTTGGGGGTCGATCGTCGGACTTTCCGTGGCCGCCAAGCGTCCGGACCTGCTTTACGCCTATATTGGCATGGGCCAGCTGATCGATTTCCGCGAGAACGAGCGCGTCGGCTACGACTGGACGCTCGCGCGCGCCCGGGCCGACGGCAACGCGGACGCGGTGCGCGAGCTCGAGGCGATCCGCCCCTATCCCGCGGCGGGGCCGTTCGACGTCGTCAGGCTCGGCGTCGAGCGTAAGTGGAACGTTCACTATGGCGGGCTGGCCTGGGGGCGGCAGGACGGCGACTTCTATCTGCACGCGGGACGCCTTTCGCCCGAACATACGCTCGCCGACCGCAAGGCGATCGACGCGGGCAGCGACTTTTCGATCGCGACCTTGTTTCCGCGTCTCGCCGACGTGACCTTCGCGCCGCTGACGCGGCTCGACGTGCCGATCGTCCTCTTCCTCGGCCGCCATGACTATACGACGCCGGCGCCCATCGCCGCCGCGTGGCTCGAACGGCTCAAAGCGCCGGACAAAAAGGCGACCTGGTTCGAGCATTCGGCGCATTTGCCGATGATCGAGGAGCCTGGCCGCGTGTTCGCGGCGCTGCTCGAACAGGTTCGCCCGCTTGCCGGCGAGACCGAGGCGCGCCGCCGATGATGACGCGCTGGCGCCAGCTCGTAGCCCTGACGCTTTGCATCGCTTTGCCGGCATGCGGCGGTGGCGGCGGCGGTGATTCCGCGACTGGGGGGACCGCGACGGGCTCACAGACCGGCCAGGGCTGCAGCCTCGTCGAGCGGCAGAACTGGGCGTTCGCCACCCTGCGCGAATGGTATCTGTTTCCCGAGACCTTGCCTGCGGCGCTCGATCCCGCGCCTTACGCGACGGTCAGCGACTATATCGACGCGCTGACCGCGACCGCGCGCGGCGAGCGGCGCGACCGTTTTTTCACCTATCTGACCTCGATCGCGCAGGAGAATGCGTTCGACGCGACCGGCGCGAGCGCGGGCTTCGGATTTCGGCTTTCGACCGACGCCGTGGCGGCGCGCGCCTATGTCGTGGAGGCGTTCGAGGGCGCGGCGGCGCTCAACGCGGGCATCGACCGCGGCGACGAAATCCTGGCGATCGGCGCCGACGCCAATTCGCTGCGCAACGTCAGCGACATCATCGCCGCCGAAGGGACCACCGGCGTGACCAACGCGTTCGGCCCGACAACGGCGGGCACGACGCGCGCGTTGAAGTTGAGCGGCCCTGCGGGCGTCCGTACGGTGACGGTGACCAAGACAGACTACAGCCTGACGCCCGTCTCCCCGCGCTACGGCGCGACGATCATCGACGACGGCGGCAGGCCCGTCGCCTATCTGAATCTTCGGACGTTCATCACCAGCGCCGAGCCGCAGCTGCGCGCGGCGTTCGATTCATTCCGCGCGGCGGGCGTCACCGATTTCATCGTCGATTTGCGTTACAATGGCGGCGGGCTGATCTCCACCGCGGAGCTAATGACCGACCTGCTCGGGCGCGACCGCTTTGCCTCGCAGGTCGCCGACACGACAACCTACCGGCCCGAGAAAGCCTCGCTCAATACCGTTCACCGTTTCACCGCGCAGCCGCAGTCGGTCGCGCCGGCGCGGATCGCCTTCATCGCCACCGGCGCGACCGCGTCGGCGAGCGAGCTCGTGATCAACGCTTTCGTCCCCTATCTCGGCGCCAATTTGGCGCTGGTCGGCGCGAACAGTTACGGCAAGCCGGTCGGCCAGGTCGCGATTGACCGCGCCGCGTGCGATGACCGGTTGCGCGTCATCGCCTTCGCGGTGCGCAACGGTGCGGGCATGGGCGATTATTTCGACGGCCTCGCCGCGACGGTCGGCACGACCTGCGGCGCTGGGGACGATTTCACTCACCCGCTCGGCGATGCGCGCGAAGCCTCGGTCCGCCAAGCGCTCGACTTCATCGAGGGCAAGAGCTGCGCGCCGATCGCGACGGGACAAACCAATCAGTCGGCGCGCGCGGGCGGCACGCCCGAGTTGCTGGCGCCCGCGCGGCCGACCGCGGCGCAGCGCGAAGTGCCGGGACTGTTCTAGCCGTGATCGCAGCCAATATCAGCATCGCCTCTTCAGCGCTTTCGGCGGAGATCGCGCCGCACGGAGCAGAGCTGCAATCACTCACCGATGCGCAAGGGCGCGCGCTGATGACCGATGCCGATCCGGCGTATTGGACCGGTCATGCGCCGATTCTGTTTCCGATCGTCGGGCGGGTGAACGGCGACCGCATCCGGATCGACGGGCGCGAATATGAAATGCCCAAGCACGGCTTCGCGCGGCGATCGCATTTCGATCTCGTCAGGTCGGACGCGGCTTCGGCGACGTTCCGCTTGACCGACAGCGACGCGACCCGGCGACATTACCCGTTCGCCTTCGCGCTCGACATCGATTTCAGGATCGACGGCGCCACGCTGGCGTTGACCGCGACGATCCGCAATCCGGACGGTGCGCCGCTCCCCGCGAGCTTCGGCTTCCATCCCGCCTTCGCCTGGCCGCTGCCCTATGGCGGCGCCAAGGAGGATCACGTCGTCCGCTTCGATCGCGACGAGCCGGGCGCGCTCAAGGCGATCTCCCCCGACGGCCTGATCGCCGCGGCGACGCGGCCGAGCCCGGTCGAAGGCGACACGTTGCGGTTGAACGACGCGCTGTTCGCGCACGACGCGCTGGTTTGGGACCACCCCGCAAGTGACCGTCTGCGGTACGGCGTTCCCGGCAAACCGGGACTTGCCATCGCATTCCCCGACACGAATCGGCTGGGCGTCTGGACCAAGCCGGGCGCGCATTTCCTATGTGTCGAGCCGTGGGGGGGGATCGCCGATCCCGAAGGTTATGACGGCGACTTTCGCGCCAAGCCGGGCGTGTTCGAGGTCGCGTCCGGCGGCGAGGCGACATTCCACATGAAGGTCGCGCTCGCCGCTTGACCGGCCTCAGAACTTGATCGTCCCGGTCACATACACTTGCCGCGGGTTGCCGTAGAACGCGCTCAATATGCCTTCCTTGCCGAGGGCCGACTTCAGTGTGCCGTCGGGGTTGGTCTGCAACGCCCCGGTGGTCGCATCGGCTGCGATGAAGGTATAGCCCGAGGTTTTATACTTCTTGTCGGTCAGGTTTTTGCCGAAAACGCCGATCGTCCAGCGGTTGTCCGGCGAGTGATAGACCAGGCTGGCGTCGAACAGCTGATAAGCGGGCTGGTCCAGATAGGGGTTGGCGATCTCGAAATTATAGGTCTTGCTCTTGAACGAGACCCCGCCCTCCGCGTCGAGCCGCCCGCCGCCGATCGGCAGGCTGTAAGTGAGTGAAGCGTTTCCGGTCCACGTCGGGGTGTTCTGGACGTGGCGGAATTGTGAAACGTCGGTCGGCGTCGGCACGCCGTTGATGACGATGTTTGTGATATACTTCACGAACTTGGCGTCGATATAGCCGAGCGAGCCGTTGAAGCTCAGCGAGCCGTTGTCGCCGTCGAAGATCTTCGCGTGCGTTTCGGCCTCGAAGCCTTGGAGTTTAGCCTTGCCCGCGTTGGAAACTACGCCGCAGAAGCTCGGAATTTGCGTAACCACGCCGTTCACGACGACTTTGGTCGTGCACGCCACCGAGCCGGGGATTTGCACGTCGGTGTAGTCCATCCGGAACGCCGCGAGCGCCAGATAGACGCGGCGGTCGAACAGGCTGGCCTTGTAGCCGACCTCGTAGCTGTTGACCTTCTCCGGCCGGAAGCTGAGGAAGGCCGCGACCTCGCTATCGGAAGGGACGCCGTTCGCGTTGGCCGTCGGAGCATTGGTGCCGACACCGCGCGGGTCGAATCCACCGCCTTTGAAGCCTTGCGAATAGCTGACGTAAAGCGTCGAATCCGGATCGGGATGGAACGTAATCGACGCTTTGGGCGTGAACTTGGTGAAGGTGCTCTTGCCACGGAAATTCGTCGCCGGAGCGCCGAACGGCACCCCCGCGCCGCCGAACACTGGCGACCCGCCGCCGAGATAGTTCTGGCGAAGGATATAGGCGGAGCGCTGATCCCAGGTATAGCGGCCCCCCACCGAAACGCTGAACTGCGGCGAGAAATCGTAAGTGAAGTCGCCAAAGCCGGCGAGCGTATCGGTGCCGATGTCGGCGTTGGTGAACGCTGCCAGCCCATTGAACGTGGTGAACAGCCGTACGTCGAACTGGGTAAGCGCCTTGGCGTTAAGATAATAGCCGCCAACGAGCCCATGGAAGCCGCCCCTGTCGACCAGCATCTGGATTTCCTGGCTGGTCTGGCGGTTGCGGTAGAAACCGGGCACGTCGACATCGACCGTAGGCAAAGCGTCGAAATCGATCGGCGTGGCCGTATCGTCGCGACGATAGGCGGTGATCGAGCGGAACGTCAGCCAGTCGGCCGGCTTGCCTTCGAGGAATAGCGATCCGCCATAGGCCGTCACGTCCTGCTTCGGCGAATTGAGCCCGCCTTGGGTGTCGAACACGTTGCCCAACACCGGCGTGCCGCTGAGTTCGCCCGGGATCAGGCGATGGCCGCCGCGCGGATCGGACTTGTCGCGCGTGTAGTCCCCCGCGAGCCGCGCGAAGATGCCGTCTCCGTGGACTTCTGCGGTGAGACGGGCCGCCCAAACGTCCTTGTCGTAGTTGTCGAGCCCGGTAGTCAGGTTCTTACCAAATCCGTCGCGGGTCAGCCGCGCGACCGCGCCGCCGAGCCGCAGTACGCCCGAACCGACGGGCGCCGAAGCGCTGATCACGCCGTCGGCCTGATTGTAGCTGCCGTAGGTTCCGCGCGCCGAGAGGTGGAATTCGTCGTCGAGCCGCCGGGTCACATATTTGATCGCGCCGCCGACGGTGTTGCGGCCATAAAGTGTGCCTTGCGGGCCGCGCAGCACCTCGATCCGCTCAACATCGTAGACGTCGAGCACCGCGGCTTGCGGACGGTTCAGATAGACGTCGTCGAGGTAGATGCCCACGCCTTGCTCGAAGCCCGAGACCGGATCCTGCTGTCCGATGCCGCGGATGAACGCGGTCAGCGTTGAGTTGGTCGCGCGCGACGGTTCGAGCGTGACGTTCGGCACCTGATCGGCGAGCGCGGTGATGTCCTGCGTGCCGGCATTGGCGAGCTGCTCGCCCGAAAACGCGGTGATCGCGATCGGCACGCTGACTAGAGTTTCCTCACGGCGGCGCGCGGTGACGACGATGGCGCCGTCGTTCGCTTCGCTTGCAGCTGCGACGGGCGCGGCGTCCTGCGACCAGGCGGGAGTCGCGGCGAGCGCGAGCAGCGCGACGCTCGACGAAAGCGCGATGCGCGCGGATTTCCGGATTGCCATCTTGTTGTCCTCCCCCAAATCGCGCTCGAGCCCATCCGGCTTGCGCTTTGCCGAAACGCGCCATAGTGAAAGTTGAACCAGGATTCAACTCTGGGAGGGGGAAGGTGAAAATTGGCGAGCGATAGTGGCCTGGCGGCAACAGTCGACCGCACGCCGCGCACCGAGCGCGGGCGGCGTACATTGCGCGCGATCCTCGATGCGGCGGCGATCGAGTTCGGCACGCGCGGCTTTCACGACAGTTCGATCGTCGGCATCACCGCGCGCGCGGGCGTCGCCTTGGGAAGTTTCTACACCTATTTTGAATCGAAGGACGCGCTGTTCCGCGCGCTCGTCCGCGACATGTCCGCGCAGGTCGGCGTGGTTGGCGCGGCGGCGGCGAAGGGCGCGGCGGACACCTTATCCGGCGAACGGCAGATTCTGGCGAGCTTCATCGGCTTCGCGCGCGCGCACAAGGAGCTTTACCGGATCATCGACGAAGCCGAGTTCGTCGACCCGGCGAGCTATCGCCAACATTATGAAAGCGCCGCGGCGCGCATTCAGGCCCGCCTCGAGGCGGGCGCGGCTTCGGGCGAGCTGCGCGCGGGCACGGGCCAGATCGAAGCGTGGGCGATCATGGGGATGAACGTGTTTTTGGGCCTGCGCTACGGCGTCATGGACGAGGCGCTGGACCCGGGCGAAATCGCGGAGGCGGCCAATATGCTGCTAAGAAAAGGGCTCACGCGATAGCAAAAACACCGCGTGCTCGGCGCGAAAGTTGGCGGCGGCGGCGCTGGTGCGGCGGCCGCCGCGCAGGAACCACTCCCCTTCCACCCGGATCGCGCGGTCGCGCAGATGCGCGCGAAAATCGTCGATCGTAAGATGGTGGATGTTCGGTGTTTCGTACCAGGCGAGCGGGAGCAGCCGCGTCACCGGCATCCGCCCGCCCCACAAGAGCGACGCGCGCACCCGCCAGTGCGCGAAATTCGGGAACGAGACGAACGCCTGCCGGCCGACACGCAGCAGCTCGTCGAGAACGCGGTCGGGACGTCGCGTCGTCTGGAGAGTCTGGCTGAGGATCGCATAGTCGAAGCTGGCGTCGGGATAGTCCGACAGGTCTGTATCGGCGTCGCCCTGAACCACCGACAGCCCGCGCGCGACCGCGGCGGCGACGCCCGCGCCATCGATCTCGACCCCGCGCGCGTCGACCCGCTTCGCGTCGCGCAGCTCGGCCATCAA
>JACDGO010000383.1 GCA_013821585.1 Sphingomonadaceae bacterium | reverse complement strand
ACCTGGCATGCTATGAACTGGAAAGCGTGGCGGTGATGCAGACGCCGGCGTTTACCAACCGGCCGCGGACACCGTGGGGACAGAAAGTCTCGCCGTCCGAGATTGGGAAGAATTTGACACGCATTGTCGGGGAACAGATTTACCCGGACGGCATAGAAATGCCGGAGCGTGGCATGGCGCCGGTGTTGCAGATTGGCCGCATGTCCGTCCCCGCCGAGGTCGATGCGGAGTGGAACGCCTGGTACAGTAGGGAATATGTGCCAGGCTACCGCAAGGTGCCGGGAGTGATCTACGACCGCCGCTATCGGGTTCTAGAGGGTACCAGCGGCTACAGCACGGTCTACGAATTTGCCAGTACAGCTGTGCCCGAAAGCCCGGAGTGGAAGGAGCAACAGCAACATTCCTCGCCCAATTCGCCGCGCATGCGGCAGGCCATGACGCATGCACCGGGTTCTGCGGGGGTGTACGTACGGGTGAATCCCTAAAGACAGGGTGCGAGCATTGCCACGTTATAACTGCCGTATCCCCAACACTTCATTACGTTAACTGTAAACATCCGGTCGGGACCGCCACCGCATGCCTGTTGTCACCCAGCACCAACAGATTTGGAACCTGGCCGTCCGATCTGCCAAACTTCCTTGTCGGTAATCGGGGAGAGCGGACATGGCACGCTTCGACAACAAGGTGGTGCTCGTCAGCGGCGGGGCGCGCGGCCAGGGTGCCGCGGAGGTCCGTCTGCTGGTAGCGCAGGGTGCGAAGGTGGTGATCGGCGACGTGCTGGACAATCAGGGCCAGGCGCTGGCTGTCGAGCTCGGGCCGGCCGCGTCCTTCGTCCGGCACGATGTGACCTCGGAAGCTGATTGGGCCCGCGCCGTCGAAGCCGCCCAGAAGCTCGGCGACTTGCACGGCCTGGTCAACAACGCCGGAATCTACCAGCCGGCCGCGCTGATGGAGACTGACGACGCGCTCTGGCAGCGGCACATCCAGATCAACCAGTACGGCTGCTTCCTCGGCATGAAGGCGGTAGTGCCGGCGATGGAGCGCTCGGGCGGAGGGTCCATCGTGAATATCTCGTCAGTCGCCGGCCTCAAGGGCTCGGCCGGGTCCTTCGCCTATGCCGCGACCAAATGGGCGCTGCGGGGCATGACCAAGTCGGCAGCGATCGACCTCGGCGGCCGCAAAATCCGGGTGAACTCGGTTCATCCCGGTCCAATCGACACCGACATGATCGCGTTCCGCACGCCCGAGCAGCGTGAGGAGCGGATGAAGCAGGTGCCGATGCACCGCCACGGCACGCCGGAGGAGGTTGCGCAGCTGGTGGCATTCCTGCTTTCCGACGAGAGCAGCTACATCACCGGGGCGGAGATCGCTATCGACGGCGCTTCATCGGCCTAGACTCCAGTGATGGGCTGCCACGCGCAAATTCTGCGGTTTGCGCCCCTAATCGGCCATTCGCGTCGGCACTCGCAGCGGCACTATCGATTAAATCTGTACAAAAAGTGAACCGTTAGGAGAGCCGGGCGGCTTAGCCGTCGAACCGATCGCCTTCCGGCGGCACAGGGACGTCGAAGGCGTTCACCACCCCACACAGCGCGACATAGAAGTTCGCCACCGCGGTCAGTTCGACCAACCACTGTACGCCTTGCCGGTCCTTCAATGCATCGAACACGGCTTGCTCGACCCGGTTGGCGCGCATCAGCTGGCGCATGTAAAGCACGATGTCTCGCTCCTCCGGCGGCAGGTCCGATGGATCGCCTTTCGCGCACAGCAGGTCGATCACCAGTTCGCGCAGGCCCAAGCGACGGGCAACGTCGACCTGCGCGGCCCAAACGTAGTTAGCGTCACGCTCGCGCACTGCGGTCAGGATGGCTATCTGGCGCAATTTCGGGTCGACGGCGCAGATTTCGCGCGCGAATGGCACCATCGGAAGCAGGCGCTCAGTCAGTTTTGGGCTGTGCAGCAGCATGCTGAACGGACCGCGGACGCGTCCGAATACACCCATTACCTGGTCAAACACGTGCTCGTATTCTGACTCCATCTCAGCCTTGCTGGTGACCGGCGTGTAACGCGACATGCTCTCCTCGGTGAGTTCAAAGCGGAATAATAAAGGGTGGCCCACATGCGACTATAATCTGGGCCACCTCCGTAACCGTCGAGCCACTGGCTGTGCTCGCACAGATGAGCACCGGTACTGGTCAGCGGCGGCGCAATTGGTCGGCGAAACTCACGGCGACCCGAGGGCTGGATCGTGTATCAAAGGGGACAGGATCCTTAAAGCCGTGCGACGTGGGCGGAAATGCACTGCCATCTGCCGTCTCGGAACAACCAATCGTCTGTGTAGCCGCCGCCGGGCGTCCCGTCGGGTTTGAGATACGTCGTGCGCGCATGAACGATCGCGAAATCACCAAAAATGCGGATGATCACGTCATGCTCGCGGATGTTCTTTACCGAGGAGCCACGGCCGATCTGGGCGAGGAACGCATCGCGGTCGATCCGTGTGCCGTCTGGATTGGTGTTGAGGAAATCGCCGGCCAAGTTGGCGTCGAACCACGCGGTGTCGGCCTCGTCGACCGACCGGACGTAGCTCCGGTTGAGGTCCGATAGTGTTTCACGATCCTTGGCATGATCTCTCACGTTCGTTCTCCATCGCATAGGGATGTATCAGACATTCTATTCAGGAGGCCGGCAGCGCATGCCAAACGCAAGGCCGGTATCCTCCCTCTTGAATACATCATCCAGCGTGACGGCGTGGCTGGCCCTCCTTCGTCTCGATCATGGCCATGACGACAATCTCGTCGTTGGCGTGGGCTCCGTAGTCGGCGTCGCCGTAGTGTGCACGGCGCGCGTGGGTCCCGACGAGCGCATGCCGACGGGCGGATAGCGGCACGCAACCACCGCCATCGCCGCTTCCGCGGCGGTATTGACCAGCGGCACAATGATGCCGTAGGCGCCAAGGTCCAGGGCCTTCATGATGGAAGCCGGCTCGTTCATGCAACCCACACGACCGGGACCGTCTTGACCAGACTGCCTGCGACGGGCGGTCAATGACCCGCAGGCGGCACCGTTCGC
>JACDGO010000382.1 GCA_013821585.1 Sphingomonadaceae bacterium | reverse complement strand
CGGTTTCGAGTTCGGCGCGCGCCTCCCCCAATTCCGCCGCGCGGTGGGCGATGCGCGCGTCGAGCGCGGCATTGGCGCGCTTCAGCCGGTCGAACGCGCGCGACCGGTCGAGCAGCCGCTCGATTCGCGCGGCGAGCATGTCGAAATCGAACGGCTTGACGACATGATCGTCGGCGCCCGCGCCAAGCGCCTCGACCGCGGCGCCGGGATCCGATCGCGACGTGATCATCAGCACCGGCATATCGCCGGTCACAGGCGATGCGCGCAGCTCGCGCAGCACCGTGACGCCCGACATCCCCGGCATCGTCATGTCGAGGACCATCAGGTCGAAGCGCCGCGCGGCGACGAGATCGAGCGCGGCGAGGCCGGTATCGACCAGCGCGACAGCATAGCCCATCCGTGTCAGGCGGCGGCCCATGACGGCAAGGTTGGTGCGGCTGTCGTCGACGACGATCACTTCGCCGCGCACTTCGCCGACGGGAAGGGGAGCGGCGACGGGAGAAAACATGTCCATGCGCGCGTGCCTAACGCGCGGGCGGTTGCCGAATGGTAAACGCGGCGGAAACCATTTCCCCGGCTGCCGCCCGGCTTGTCCGTCCATGCGATCCGGTCGATAGTTGCGGCTGTTGGAAAGAAGGTCACGGAAGGTCACGCCAACGAAGGATGCGGCGGGCAGGGTAGCGACGGCCGTCCGCCGCCATGTCGGACTGCAATTCGCTTAGCGTCCCAAGATTTTAATTTGGTGTCCCCAGAGTTTGAGAATTTGGAATTTGAAGGGGGTAGTTCAAATGATATCTGAGATGTCGAAGGACACGCTTGGTTTGTTTGGTGAGTATTTTGTGGCAGCGGAAATAGTCAAGCGAGGATACCTACCATCAGTTGCAATGGGCGCTAGGAAGAAAACAGACATTATTGCGGATAATTGTGATCATCTATTTCTAGTATCTGTGATAACTAAACAGAAAAACCCTTCGCCAAGCGTTAAAGGTATGCATCAAGAGACGATGTGATAATTTTTATCGACCTTTATAACAAGGAAATGTCGGATTATCCGGATATATATTTGCTTGGAGTTAATGAATGGGACAATGTATGTCAATGCAAGATCTAAAGGGACAAGTCTTGTAGAAAAGACGAACATAATACGATATTTTGAGGCACGCGAGGTCAACCTTACTACCATTATGGATGCGTGATCTTCGTAGATGACGTGATTAAATACAAAGACAATGGGCATTGTTTGAGCCCGAGAAATATAGGGCCTTAAATGATAGCCCGCCCATCAGAGGCCATGGAAAGCAGCTAGCCGCTGTTCCTGAGCGCGGTCGCGATCGCGTTGATCGAGAGCTGGATTCCTTCGGCGATGCGCGGGTCAGTCTCGCCGGCGCGGTGGCGCTTCAGGAGCTCGATTTGGAGCAGGTTCAGCGGCTCGATATAAGGCGTGCGCAGGCGGATCGACGCGTCGAGCGACGGGTTCGCCTCGAGCAGCCGCGACTGGCCGGTGACGCTCAGCAGCGTATCGTGGGCGAGGCGCCAGCCGTTCTGGACCTCCGCGAAGATCGGCTCTCCGCCTTCTGCGAGCGCGGCGTAGCGCGCGGCGATGGCCATGTCGGACTTGGCGAGCACCATCTCCATATTGTCGAGCACGGTTTGCAGGAACGGCCAGCCTTTCGCCATGGCGGCGAGCAGCGGTTTGTCGGTGAAGACGTCGAGCGCCTGGCCGACGCCGTACCAGCCGGGCAGCATCACCCGCGCCTGCGCCCAGCTGAACACCCAGGGGATCGTGCGCAGATCCTCGATCGCGTCGGATTTGGTGCGGCTCGCCGGGCGCGATCCGATCTTGAGCGTCGCGATCTCGGCGATCGGCGTCATCGCGCGAAAGAATTGGCGGAAGCCGGGCGTATCATAGACGAGGCCGCGATAAGCGGTGAACGCCGAGGCCGAGATCGCGTCCATCGCGTCCGCGAAGCGCCGGGCATCGGCGAACGGCAGCGGCTCGGGCTCGAGGCTGGCGAGCAGGGTCGCCGCCGCCATCGCCTCGAGATTCGTCTTCGCGCTTTCGGCCGAGCCGTATTTGGCGGCGATCACCTCGCCCTGCTCGGTGATGCGGATGCGGCCGGCGACGGTTCCCGGCGGCTGCGCGCGGATCGCGGCGAAGCTCGATCCGCCGCCGCGCCCGACCGCGCCGCCGCGCCCGTGGAACAGCTGCATCGCGACGCCCGCTTTCTCGAACACGGGCGCGAGCGCGAGGCTCGCCTGATAGAGGCTCCACGTCGAGGTGAGGTAGCCGCCGTCCTTGTTCGAGTCGGAATAGCCGACCATGACTTCCTGATACCCCCGGGCGCGCGCCAGCGCCGCCATTTCGGGGAGCGCCAAGAACGCGGCCATCACGGCGGGCGCGGCTTCGAGGTCGGCGATCGTCTCGAACAGCGGCACGACCATGATCGAGGCGAGGGGCGGATCTCCGGCGCGGAACAGCCCCGCTTCCTTAAGCAACAGATAGACCTCGAGCGGGTCCGAGACGGTCGCCGCCTTGGAGATGATCGCGGTGGTAATTGCCGAATCGCCGTAACGCGCCTTGGCGGCGGCCGCCGCGGCAAAAATCGCAAGTTCCGACGCGGTCTCGTCGCCATAGGCGTGATAGGGCACGGTCAGCGGGCGCGGGCTCGCGAGTTCGCGGCGCAGCAGCGCGACTCGCGCATCCTCTCCGAGTGCGAGATAGTCGGGCTCGACTTCGGCCGCTGCGAGCAACTCGGCGACGGTGCGTTCGTGGACGTCGCTGTTCTGCCTGAGGTCGAGCGTCGCGAGGTGAAAGCCGAACACGTCGATCGCGCGGATCAATCGCGCGAGCGCGCCGCCCGAGGCGAGCAGGCCGTGCCCGCCTTCGCCGAGCGCAAGGCCGAGCGTGCGCAGGTCGTCGCGCAGCGCCTTTGGGTCGCGATAGGGCTTGCCCGCGAGCACCGACGGGCGCGGCGGCGGCTTGCCGATGACGGCCTCGAACGTCGCCGCCAGCCGCGCATAGATGCCGGCGATCGCGCGGCGATACGGCTCGTCGTCGCGGCTCGGCGC
>JACDGO010000381.1 GCA_013821585.1 Sphingomonadaceae bacterium | reverse complement strand
ATGTGATAGGCTTGCGCGAGCCCCTCGGGGCGCGGCTGCGCGGCATAATCGAACCTCATTCCCCATTGCGCGCCGTCGCCGAGAAGATGCTCGAACGCCGCCTGATCGTGCGGCGTGGTGATCAAAAGAATCTCGCGGATGCCCGCCATCATCAGCACCGATAGCGGATAATAGATCATCGGCTTGTCGTAGACCGGCATGAGCTGCTTCGACACCGACAGCGTCAGCGGATGAAGCCGCGTGCCGGAACCGCCCGCCAAGATAATTCCACGACGCAAGCCAATATCCTTCGGCTGACTGGAGATAAGCTCGCCAGTGCCCCGCCGCTTGCCTTTCCGTCAACACCTCAGCGTCGCATCGGTCTCACAAAGACCAGCGTGCGGGTAGTTCCCGGTCGGCCCAGATCCCCTTGAGGTCGGCGACCAATCCGTCAGGCTTCGTCAGCGCGACGATCTGCGCGGAGGTCATGGCTCGATATTCGGCATGGGCCACCGCGCAGACGACCAGATCGTAGCTTCCGCCAAGCGCGTCGACGCGGAGCGCGAGATCATATTCGCGCTTGAATTCCTGCGGGTCGGCGAGCGGATCATGCAAGGTCATTCGATGTCCGAGGCGGTGCAGCCGCCGGATCAGGTCGATCACCTTCGAGTTGCGGATGTCAGGCACGTTTTCCTTGAAGGTCAGGCCGAGAACCAGCGCGGAACCCGCCTTGCCGCCGCGCCGGTCGTGAAGCCTTTCCGCGATCCATGCGCCCATGCCGTCGTTCGTCGCGCGGCCCGCGAGGACGACGCGCGGATCGCGGTCATGCTCGGTCGCGACATGCGCGAGGTAATAGGGATCGACGCCGATGCAGTGCCCGCCGACGAGACCGGGCTGGAAGTCGAGGAAGTTCCACTTGGTTCGCGCGGCGGCGAGAACGTCCCAGATCGACAGGTCGATCTCGGCGAAAATCTGGGTGATTTCGTTGACGAACGCGATGTTGATGTCGCGCTGAGCGTTCTCGATCACCTTGGCGGCTTCGGCCGCTTTGATCGACGCGGCGGCGAAGGTGCCGCCGGTCGTCATCTGGTCGTAGATCGCCGAGACGCGTGCTAGCGTCTCGGCATCCTCGCCGCTGACGACCTTCACGATGCGGTCGACGACATGCTCGCGGTCGCCGGGATTGATCCGCTCGGGCGAATAGCCGAGCACGAAGTCGCGCCCGCGAACCAAGCCGCCCGCGCGCTCGATCTCCGGCCCGCAGACGTCTTCGGTCAGGCCCGGATAGACCGTGCTCTCATAGATCACGAGCGTCCTGCCGCCCGGCGCGATCAACCCCGCTACCGTTCCTGTCGCCGACATGAGTGGCGCGAGGTCGGGCCGACGCAGGCGGTCGACCGGTGTCGGCACGGTCACGATATAAACGTCGAAGCCCCTGCATTCTTCGGGGTCGCTGGTAACGGCAAGCGCCGAATCCGCCAGCCGCCCGGCGGAAATCTCTCCGGTGCGGTCGTGGCCAGCGCGCAATTCGGCGATGCGCGCCGCGTCGATGTCCAGGCCCGTGACCGGAAAATGCCTGGCGAGCGCCACCGCCAGCGGCAGGCCCACATAGCCGAGGCCAACGACCACGAGGCGCAAGGATTCGTCCACCATTCGCGCTGTCTAGCCCCCGTACGTTTCGTGGCAGTAACCGCTTAGGTCGACAGAAACCAGCGCTCGGTTCCCTCGATGCCCAAGGCCGTCAATCGGCCGCTCGCGAAGGCGCCGGTGTCTATGCCGATGCGATTCGGACGTTCGTCGACGTCTTCGGTGATCGAATGGCCGTGGACGACCATCGGGCCGTGGTCGCGGCGGTCGTCGAGGAAGTCGCGGCGGATCCAGCGCAGATCGCTCGGGTGTTGCGCGGCGAGTTCGACGCCAGGGCGAATGCCGGCGTGGACGAACAGGTAATCGCCCACCGTGTAGGAATCGACGAAGCGGCGCAGGAATGCGATGTGCGCCGCTGGAACGCGCTCGGCGGTCAGCGTGGCGAGTTCGCCGAGATCGCTGCGATCATAGTCGTGATCGCTGACGCCATAGCTCATCAGGGTCTCGCGCCCGCCGACGCGATTGAACAGCCCGGCCGAGCGGCGGTCGCCCTCCCAAGCACTAATCAGGATTTCCTCGTGGTTGCCCATCAGGAACACCGCGCGGCGCGTTTCGACGATTTCCATTGCGCGCTCGATCACGCCGCGTGAATCGGCGCCGCGATCGGCGAGGTCGCCGAGGAAGACCAGCGTCGTCTCCGCTGTCTCGCGCGCGGCATCGTCGGCGTTGATCCTGTCGAGCAAATCGTCGAGGCAGTCGCGGCGGCCGTGAATGTCGCCGATCGCATAAAGGCGCTGCCCGGCGGGCAGTCGATGCTGCCGGGGCGCGGCCTCGGCGCGCGTGAAGAGCTTGCGAATGACCATATGGGAGGACGCTTTAACCGATTCGCCTGAACCGCGCCTTATGCGTGTGCGGTGCCGATCAACGCGCGAAGATCGATTCCGAGCCGTTCGATGTGCGCGCGAATGCCTGGCCAGCTTCGCGTCAGAAAGCGCGCGCGCTCATCGAGACGCAGGCGGTCGACCGCGCCGGGCGCGACAAACATGCCGACGCCGCGCTTGACCGCGACGTAGCCGTCGTCCTGGAGCGATTGATAGGCCTTGGCGACGGTCAATGGATTCGCGCCGTGCTCGGCGGCGAACGCGCGTACCGAGGGGAGCTGCTCGCCCTCGCCGTAGTCGCCCTCGAGTATCGCTGCCGCGAGCAGTCCCCGCAGGCGCAGATAGACGGGGACGTCGGTGCCTTCGCGTTCTGTCATGCCGACCTAATACACCAATGCAGCCGACTTGTCAGCCCCATTGACGCACCACTGCATCGTAATCGGGGCGGGGGCGTTCTTCGAGCGGTCGCGATGGTGAACCGATGAAGAGAAAGCCCGCGATTCGGTCGCCCGGTCCGCCGAATGCGTCGCGCACCGTGTCCGAATAGGCGGCCCAGCCTGTCAGCCATCCGGCCACGAAACCGGTGGCGGTCGCCGCGGTCAGCAAATTCATCGACGCCGCGCCCGTCGAAAGC
>JACDGO010000380.1 GCA_013821585.1 Sphingomonadaceae bacterium | reverse complement strand
GCTGCTCGATCGCTTCGCCCCCGACGAGTGCGCCAACTACCTCAGAAACTCAGGCTATGCTTCATGCTAAGTGAAACCGACTCTAGCCCGACCGCAGCAACGCCACGCCCGAGTCGCGTTCGAACAGGTAGAGCGCGATCCGCGCCGCCTTGCCCCGCTCGCCGTCGAGGCCGCCGTCGCGGTCGACGAGCAAGCGCGCGTCGTCGGCCGCCGCGACGATGAATTCGTTGATCTGTTCGGGGCTCGCCAGCCGGAAGCGCGCCTCGCCCGACTGGCGCGTGCCGAGCACCTCGCCACCGCCGCGCAGCCGCAAATCTTCCTCGGCGATGCGGAAGCCGTCGTTGGTCTCGCGCATCAGCGCGAGCCGCGCGCGGCCGGTCTCGCTGAGCGCGTTGCCGCGCAGCAGCAGGCATACCGACCGGTCGCCCCCCCGCCCGACGCGCCCGCGCAGCTGGTGGAGCTGCGCGAGCCCGAAGCGCTCGGCCTCCTCGACGACGATCAGCGATGCGTTGGGCACATCAACGCCGACCTCGATCACCGTCGTCGCGACGAGCACGGCGATGTCGCCGCGCTGGAACGCCGCCATCACCGCGCCCTTTTCCGGCCCCTTCATCCGTCCGTGGACAAGGCCGATCTTCGCCCCGAAGCGCAACCGCAGCCCCTCGGCGCGTTGCTCGGCCGCGGCGCGGTCGGCGGCTTCGCTCTCCTCGACGAGCGGACACACCCAGAACGCCTGCCGCCCCGCGTCGATATGCCGTCCGAGGCCATCGACGACCTCAGCGAGCCGCTCGCACGAAGTCACGCGCGTCTCGACAGGCTCGCGGCCCGGTGGCATTTCGTCCAACCGGCTGACGTCCATCTCGCCATAGTTGGTCAGGGTCAGCGTGCGCGGGATCGGCGTCGCGGTCATCGCCAGCAGATGCGGCGGGCGCTCGGCCTTTCCCGTCAAGAGCAGCCGCTGCGCGACCCCGAAGCGGTGCTGCTCGTCCACGACCGCGAGGCCGAGATTGCGATAGGCGACCGCCTCCTGAAAGATCGCGTGCGTGCCGATGAGGATGTCGATGCTCCCGTCGGCGAGGCCCATCAGCGTCGCCTCACGCGCGCGTCCCTTGTCCCGGCCGGTCAGCACCGCGATGCGCACTGGCAAGCTCGCCAGCATCGCGGAAAGCGTCGTGAAATGCTGGCGTGCGAGAATCTCTGTCGGCGCGAGCAACGCGCCCTGCGCGCCCGCCTCGACCGCGATCAGCAGTGCTTCGAGCGCGACCACTGTCTTGCCCGAGCCGACATCGCCCTGGAGCAGCCGCAGCATCGGCGCGGACTGCGTCATGTCGCCCTCTATCTCGCCGATCGTGCGCCGCTGCGCGGCCGTCATTTCATAGGGCAATCGCAGCGCGTCGCGCAGCCGCCCGTCGCCCGCGAGCGGCGTCCCCCGCCGCTTTCGGGCTGACGCGC
The DNA here is from genome assembly GCA_013821585.1 of Sphingomonadaceae bacterium. Classification (GTDB taxonomy): domain Bacteria; phylum Pseudomonadota; class Alphaproteobacteria; order Sphingomonadales; family Sphingomonadaceae; genus Sphingomonas_O. Next base: position 1,639 of record JACDGO010000380.1, on the reverse strand, counting down.
GCACGAGCATCAGCGCGAGCTGGTTCGCGAACACCTCGTCATAGGCGAGCCGCCCATGCGCCGAACCGCTCTCGGGCGCGTGATGGGCGGTCGCGATCGCTTCCCGCCACGCGGGCCAGCCGCGCTGCGCCAGCAAGCCCGGCTCGATCCATTCGGGAAGGTCGGGCGCGCGCCCCACCGCCTGCTCAGCAAGCTGGCCGAACCGCCGCGAGGTCAGCCCTTCCGACAGCGGATAGACCGCTTCCTTGAGCGCGAGCGGATCGCCGGGAGCAAGGATTTGGTCCGGATGGACGATCTGCCGCTCCCGCCCGTAAAGTTCGAGCTTGCCCGAAACGAGCTTGGGCGCACCGAGCGGCAGCAGCTTTTTCGCATAGCTCGTATGCGCGCCGAAATAGACGAGGCTTAGATAGTCGCCCTGCGCGTCGGTCGCGTGGATGCGGAGCGGCGAACGTGGCCCGCCCTGCTTGTAGTCGACCGGCGTCACGACCACCGCGACCGTCTCGCCTGCGCTTGCGTCGTCGAGCCGGTCGATCCGCCGCCGCGTCACTTCGCCGGTCGGCAATTGGAACAGCACGTCGACCACGCGCGCGAGACCGAGCTTGGCGAGCGGCTTCGCCAGCCCCGCGCCGACGCCCTTCAGCGCCTCGATTTCGGCGAACAGCGGATTGAGAAGCTCGGGGCGCATGGCTAAGGCCTAAAGCCTAATCTCTCTCCCGTCATTCCCGCGAAAGCGGGAATCCCGCTTCTGGACCACGCGTCAAGAACAGCGGGATTCCCGCTTTCGCGGGAATGACGGGTGTTGTCGCTGGAGCACCGCCTTTGGACCGCGAAACCCGCCTCAAGCGCCTGCGCTTTCGCAGCTGGCACCGCGGCACGCGCGAGGCCGATTTCATGATCGGCGGCTTCTTCGATCACGCCTCGGCTGGCTGGAACGATGCGGAGATCGGCTGGTTCGAAGCGCTGATGGATGAGCAGGACGTCGACATCATGGCGTGGGCGATGCGCCGCGCAGCACCTCCGCTACATGTCGAAGGGCCGATGATGGAAGCGATGCGGCGGCTCGACTACGTGCCCATCGCCTGGTGACCGACCTTGCCCGCATCCTGAAGGCCGCCACGCCGCTCACGCTCGCCGGCGTCCCCGGCGGATTCCTGCCGTGGTTTCTGACCGATCTCGCGCGCGCCGCGACCTCGCGTGCGGTGTTCATCGCGGCGGACGAGGCGGAAATGCGCGGACTCGCCGATGCCGCGGTGTGGTTCGCGCCCGAGGTCCAGGTGCTCACCTATCCGGCGTGGGATTGCCTTCCCTACGACCGCGCCTCGCCCAGCTTGCGCGTGACCACCGAGCGGCTGGCGACGTTGTCGGCGCTCCAAGCAAAAGCGACCGCCCCGCAGCTTCTCCTCACCACGGTCAACGCCGCGACGCAGCGCACGCTGACGCCGTTCCGCCTGCGTGCATTGGTCGCGACACTCGCGCCGGGCGAGCGGATCGACCGCGACGACCTCGCGGCGCTCCTCCAGGCGAATGGCTATGTCCGCACCGAGACCGTTGCCGACGCGGGCGACTATGCGGTGCGCGGGAGTCTGGTCGACCTGTTTCCGAGCGGCCTTCCCCACGCGTTGCGCCTCGATTTCTTTGG
>JACDGO010000379.1 GCA_013821585.1 Sphingomonadaceae bacterium | reverse complement strand
ATCCGAGACGCGCTTTTGGATCTCGTCGATCGTCACTCGCCTGCGGCTCGCGCGGAACATTTCGCCGAGCACATCCTCGGCGAACGCCTCGTCGATTCCGCGCGCGTTGAGCGCGGCATAGGCGACGAGACGATTGAGGCCGCCTTCGAGCTCGCGCACGTTCGACGCGATGCGCGCGGCGAGCATGTCGAGCACAACTTCCGGAATCGCGACGCCGGGCATCGCCGCCGCCTTGGACGCGACGATCGCGCGGCGAAGCGGATAATCGGCGGGCTGGATGTCGACGACGAGGCCCTGCGTCAGCCGCGACAGGATGCGGCCCTCGACCCCGTCGAGCTGGTGCGGCGAGCGATCGGCCGAGATCACCAGCCGCTTCCCGCCCTGAACGAGTTCGTCGATCGTGTAGAGGAACTCTTCCTGCGTCGTTTCCTTGCCGGCGATGAACTGGAAATCGTCGATCATGAGAAGATCGACCGAGCGCAGCCGCGCCTTGAACGCGATCGTGTCCTTCGCGCGCATCGCGTTGACGAAATCGACCATGAAGCGCTCGGCCGACATCGCGAGCGCTCGCGCGCCAGGCTTGCGCGCGAGCGTGGCGTGGCCGATCGCGTGGAGGAGGTGCGTCTTGCCCTGCCCTGTCGCGCTATGGATGAACAGCGGGTTGAAGCGCATCGGCCCGTCGTCGGCGAACTGGCGACCGGCGTTGCACGCGATGCGGTTAGCGTCGCCGACGACGAAGCGCGCGAAATCGAGGCGCGGATCGAAGCGAAACGACGGAACGAGCGCGGCAACGGGCTCGATCGGCAGCTCGGGCGCGACATAGCGCTCGCCGTCGCCGGCTTCCTCGGCGACGATCCGCACGCTCTGGACCTCGGGAAGCGCCGCGCGCCAGCCAAGCGTTAGCCGGTCGGCGAAGTTCGAGTTGACCCAATTGGCCATGAACGCCGACGGCAGCACAAGCGCCACCGCGCGATCGGACGGGCAATAGTCGCCGAGGCGAATGCCCGAAAGCCAGTGATCGAAGCTGCGCGCGCCGACATCCTTCCTCAGGCCGTCGCGGACGGTCGCCCATGCGGTGGCGACGCGCGCGGCTCGATCGCTGTCGGTCTCCTCGTCGCGCTGCACGCCGCCTCCCCGCCGTTCGCGCAGCATCGCCCTCCCCGTCGAATCGTCAGACGCACCGCTCACGCCGATCCGGGTGGATCGCCATGTCTCCGTCGCGGGTCATCGGGCAATTTCGCGAGGCCGAGTCGGCTGCGTCCCGATGCGTTTTTTGGGCGACCGCGACCGATGCGGCAAGCCCGTTGGCGTCAAAAAAATGAAATAATCCGGCTTGACTCGGGCAAGCGACGCTTTTCCGCCGATCATGGTTTGAAATGGCGGATTTTAGCCATTTTATTCAAGTATCCCCAAAGCGGGAGGCTAGCGAATCGCGGGGATTCCTAGGGTTTTGGCAGCGTCCGCCGGCGTACGCGAAAAGGCCCGCCGGACATGCGCGGCGGGCCGTATCGAAAGCGGACAGTTCGCGAAAAAGCGGACCCCTCAGCCGAGGGCCGCGACCCGCTTCGTCAAGCGCGCGAACTTGCGCGACGCGGTGTTCTTGTGAAGCACGCCCTTCGCCACGCCGCGCGCCATTTCGGGCTGCGCCGCCGACAGCGCCTCGGCCGCCGCGCCCTTGTCGCCGGCTTCGAGTGCCGACTCGACCTTCTTGACGAAGGTGCGGATGCGCCCCACTCGGTTGCCGTTGATTTCCGCGCGACGGTCGTTGCGGCGGATGCGCTTCTTGGCTTGCGGCGTATTCGCCATGTCGATCCCTCAAAAACGAAAAGGGCGCGCGAAACGCACGCCGGGTCAAGGGGCGCGCGTAGCGGCTGGACGGCGAATCGTCAACTCACCGCTGGCAGCGCGCGCACCAGAAGGTCGAGCGCCCGCCGTCGGCGCGGCGCGTGACCGTCCCGCCGCACGGACAGTTCAGTCCCTCGCGCCCGTAGACGCGCCATTGTTTCGCGAAATAGCCGAGCTCGCCGTCGGGCCGCGCATAGTCGCGCAGCGTCGATCCCCCCGCCTCGATCGCGGCGAGGAGAACCGCGCGGATCGCCGCGACCAGCCGGTCGAGACGCACCTTCGACAGGCTTCCGGCGGGCGTGCGCGGAGCGATGCGCGCGAGGCTGAGCGCCTCGCATACATAGATGTTGCCTAGGCCCGCGACGATGCGCTGATCGAGCAAGAGCGTCTTTACCGGCGCGACGCGGCCGTCGAACGCGCGTTCGAGATACGCGGAGGACAGCCCGTCGCCGAGCGGCTCCGGTCCGAGCGCGGCGAACGGCGGCCAAATGTCGCGCATCGCCGTCTCGACGAGATCGACCGAGCCGAAACGGCGCGGATCGTTGAGAACGGCGCGATGCCCGGCGTCGGTCTCAAGAACCAGATGATCGTGAACGCCGAGTTCGCCCGGGTCGATCCGCCAGCGTCCCGACATGCCGAGGTGGAAGATCATCGATTCGCCGCGGTCGGTCTCGACGATCCCGTATTTGGCGCGGCGCGACAGCGCGGCGACGCGCGCGCCGGTCATCCGCTGGCGCAGGTCGGACGGGAACGCGCGGCGCAGGTCGGCGCGGCGCGTCTCGACCCGGGTCAGCACACGGCCTTCGAGGACCGGACGCAAACCCCGGATTATGGTCTCGACTTCGGGAAGCTCGGGCACGTGCGGCGGCTAGGTTGGGTTTGCCGCTCGGACAAGCCCTCGCTAGAGCGCCCGCGATGAGCGAAAGCGTTTCCTTCGGCTACGAGGACGTGGCCCCCGCCGAAAAGACGCGGCGCGTCGGCGAAGTGTTTACGAGCGTCGCGCGCAGCTACGACCGGATGAACGACGCGATGTCGGGCGGGATGCACCGGCTGTGGAAGGATCGCTTCGTGGCGCGCGTGAAGCCGCGCGCCGGCGAATACATCCTCGACATGGCGGGCGGCACTGGTGATGTCGCATTCCGGCTGGCGAAATCGGGCGCGAATGTGACCGTCGCCGACATCAATCCCGACATGCTCGAAGTCGGGATCGACCGCGCGGCGAAGCGCGGGGTCTACGGGCTGGTGTGGAG
>JACDGO010000378.1 GCA_013821585.1 Sphingomonadaceae bacterium | reverse complement strand
CTCCTCGGCCATCCGGTCGCGGGCGCGAGCTGGGAAGGCTTCGTTATCGAGGCTCTGATCGATGCCGCCGGTCCCCATGCCATCCCGAGCTTTTACCGCACGGCCGATGGTGCCGAGATCGATCTGGTGATCGAGCAGGGAGGGCGCGCTGCCTTTGCAATAGAGATCAAGCGTTCCACCGCACCGAGAATCGAACAGGGATTCTACATTGGTGCCCGCGATGTCGGGGCGGAGCGGCGCATCGTCGTCTGTCCGGGGACCGAGACCTATCCCGCACGCGACGGAGTGGAGGTCATGCCTGTCAGAGATGCCATTCAGGCGGTGGCGACGACGCGATAATCGACCCCGATACGCCGCCTTGAGCTGGCGCGGCGGGTGAGGGTGGTGCGGACAAAGCTGGCGGCCCCAGGCTTCGCCGATCTCAAGAAGCCACGCTCCGAGATGGAGTGGCTTCACCGGCGCGGGAAGACCGTTTATCTGGTTGATGCGACGATACAAACTGCTCCTGCGCTGACATGATTGAAACCATGATCGGCAGCTACGCCGCGCAGAAAGGGAAGGGGGAATAGAGCTCCGAAGAGGAGTGGTTCCCCATGTCGCTCGTTGCCCGAAAGCCAACCCAGCAACTTGTCGATCTTGTCGGCGCGCTCGGCGGAAAATGGAGCGGTCAATCCGCACTTTGCCGTTGTCCAGCACATGACGATCGATCGCCAAGCCTTTCCATCAGGCAAGGCGATCGCGGCTTCCTGGTCCACTGCTACGCCGGCTGCGAAAGCGCCGACGTCCTTCGCGAACTCGGACGGATCGTGCCGGGCCAGCGCTACGACGCGCCGACATGGCGAGACGGGCGGGCAAGACCGGCAAACATCGAGCGCATCTGGAACGAGGGTATCGAGACCAGGGGAACTCTTGCCGAGACGTATCTGCGAAAACGCAGCCTCCCATCAGACTATCCAGATATCCGCTTTCACCCGCGTTGCCCCCACGGACCCAAGCCGCTCACCATGTTCAAACCAGCGCTACTCGTGGCAGTCCGTGCGGGGCGCCAGCTGACCGCAATTCAACGCATCTTTCTCGATCCGGCAACGGGCGCATATACCGAAAAGGTGATGATCGGATCGCCAGGGCAGGGGGCCTGGCAAGGCGCTGTCCCTTGCGACTTGCTCGCGATCGCCGAGAGCTTCGAAGATGCCGCTGCATTCATGAAACTGGGCCATGGTCCCTGCTGGACCTCGCTGGGCGCGGGCAGGCTGCACCTTCTGACATTTCCGGCACGTGTCAAAACCATTATCATCGCCGAAGACAACGATGACGAAGGACGCCGCGCCTCCCGCCGCGCATGGACGGATTACCGCGCGAAGGACTTGACGGTTCACCGGATCAAACCGCCCGAACCGCACAAGGACTGGGCGGCAGTGAATGCCGCCATGCAACCCAAAGAGGAGAGGGATTGAGGAGGGGAATCCAAGCACCGGATTGCCAGGAGACCCCCATGACCGATCTCTTCGACTTCACGCCGACGCGCGAGGATGCCGCCGCCCGCGAACTCCAAGCCAAACTCGACTCTGGCCAGGGGCTCGATCGCAATACTCTGAACATTGCCATGACCGCCGCCTTCGGCGGCAGGGACGCTTCGGGGGCCTGGACACAGCGCCAGAGCTTCGAAATCCTCGAACTCGCGATTACGCACCATCTCCGCGCCCGGCGCGCCGAACCCAGTGCCGACCATGTTCGCTACGCCGCTTCGCTCGCGCAAGGAGTGCCGACACAGACCGTCCGCAGCGAAGACCAGGTCGCTTGGCAGCAATTCTCGACGCCAGCGGATGTTGGTGCGCTTGCGGCATGGCTCGCACAATCAACCCCGACCGACATTATCCTTGAGCCGAGCGCTGGCAATGGCCTGCTCGCAGCGCATGTCCCGGCCTCAGCATCGTGGCAGCTCAACGAACTCGATCCAGCGCGCGCGGCACGGCTGCGGATCGCGTTTCCCGAAACCCTCATTACCCAATATGATGGCGCAACACTGAACGCGCAGATGGCCGATGCGCCGCGCCCTACGCTGGTCCTCATGAACCCGCCGTTCTCGCGCTCGCTCGGGCGCGGCCAGGACGATTTCGCAGCGGTGCGCCATCTGCAGGCCGCGCTGCGTCGTCTCGTCCCCGGTGGTCGCCTTGTCGCGATCATGCCCGACTGGTTCTCGAACAGCGCGCGGCTGCGCGACGTGTTCGCCGAGACGCTGCGCGACTGTTCGGTGCGCACCTCAATCCGCCTCGAGCGCGGCTTCGGAAAGCACGGGACCAGCATCGCGGTGCGGCTCTACGTCATCGACAAAATCCCCGGCGACACCAGTTTCGCGACGCTCCAGCGCAGTATGGCGATTGACCTGCTCGACGCGGTCGAACCGACACCGCGGACCGCAGCGATGACACCCGCCTCCACTGCCAGACCCAGGACTGGCGGCATCTCGCTCATGCGCTCGATGCGGTCGACCACACCTGCCCCCCTGCGGATCCAGCGCACAGTCACGCGCAACAACGTGCTGCCCGTCGAATATCAGACGCTCGCGCAGCCCGCCCCGCTGCTCGCACAGACAGGGGTCTATTTGCCCTATCGGCCGAGCCGCCTCGAATTTGCAACGGCGGGCGAACATCCGACCGCGCTTGTGGAATCGGTCGCGATGGGATCGATCGCCGCGCCGATCGCGAGCTATGTGCCACATCTCCCCGAGCGCACCGTTGCCGAGCGAATGCTGTCGTCGTCGCAGCTCGAGACCGTCGTCTATGCCGGTCACGCATGGGGACAGACGATGCCGGGCAGATTCGTGCCGGCCAAGGAAGGGGTGGGACTGACGCTCGCCGAAGACGGCCGCGAATACCGCAAGGGCTATTTTCTCGGCGACGGCACCGGTGCAGGGAAGGGGCGTCAGATCGCCGCCTGCATCCTCGATCACTGGTTGCAGGGCCGACGCCGCACCATCTGGCTGACCAAGAACGAACAGCTGCTCGAGGACGCACGGCGCGACTGGGCGGCGCTCGGCGGCCTGTCGGCCGATATCCAGCCTCTCTCGGCGTGGAGTATCGACGAGCCGCTGACGCTGAGCGAAGGCGTGCTGTTCGTGAC
>JACDGO010000012.1 GCA_013821585.1 Sphingomonadaceae bacterium | reverse complement strand
GCGACGGCGCGCGTCGCTGAGCCTGCCGCCGCGACCGCGTGCGCGGCGTCGCGTCCGGCGCGCCTTGCGACGCCCGGATCGTCGGGAGCGATCGCTTCGCCGAGCGTGCGCGGCACGGGGCCGACGCCGTCGATTTCGGGATCGAAGGCGCGGATGACGCCGTCGATCCGCAAGTCCATGATAGAGGCGGTCGCTGCTTCCACCGCGCGCCCGGCGGTCCGCGCGGTCGCGGGATCGGCGAGCACGTCGGCCGCGACGGCGGTGTCATGGTCGTAATGCGCCAGCGCGGGGGCGGGGGCGAGCAAAAGGGGAAGGATGAGCAGCCGACGCACGAAGGCCTCCGCGGAATTGGCGAAGCGTCGATATTGCGCCGCCGATCCTTGCTGTTCGATGAACGTCACTCGGCAGCCACGGCGATTTCGTCCGCCAGCGGATGCGCCAGCCGTGACAGCATCTCCTTCGGGCACACCTGCCAGAACTTGCCTTGCCAGCGGTCCCAGTCGTCGAGGATCGCGTTCGACCATTTGCTGTCGGTCGCGACCGCGTGCTCGGCGACAAGCGCGCGGCATCTCGCTTGCCAATAAGCCGATCCGAATCGTTGCCAGACAATCGTCTCCGGGTTGGCGCGCGCCGCGAAGTGCCCGTCGGTATCGAGCACGAACGCCATTCCGCCCGACATTCCCGCGCCGAAATTCTCGCCGACCGCGCCCAGAATCACAGCGGTCCCGCCGGTCATATATTCGCAGCCGTTGGCTCCGCAGCCCTCGACGACGACCTCCGCGCCCGAATTCCGGACCGCGAAGCGCTCGCCCGCCTGGCCCGCCGCGAACAATTTCCCCGCAGTCGCGCCATAGAGCACGGTGTTGCCGAGGATCGTGTTGTCCCGGCTTTCGAGCGGGCTCGACACCATCGGCCGGACGGTGATGATCCCGCCCGACAATCCCTTGCCGACATAGTCGTTGGCGTCGCCGAACACTTCGAGCGTGACGCCCTTGACGAGGAACGCGCCCAGGGACTGCCCCGCCGATCCGCGCAGGCGGACATGGAGATGGCCGTCAGCGAGCGCGCTCATCCCGTAGCGCCGCACGATTTCCGCCGACAGCCGCGTACCGACCGCGCGGTGGGTGTTGCGCACGTTGTAGGTGAGCTGCATCTTCTCGCGCCGATCGAACACCGCCGCCGCGTCGCGCAATATTTGCGCGTCGAGGCTATCGGGAACCGCGTTGCGCCCGCCCGCGACGTTGAAGCGCCGCTCGCCGTCTTCGGCGTCGACCTTGGCGAGGATCGGGTTGAGGTCGAGGTCGTCGAGATGCTCGGCCCCCCGGCTGACCTGGCGCAACAATTCGGTGCGGCCGATCACTTCGTCGAGGCTGCGGACGCCAAGCCGCGACAGGATGTCGCGCACTTCCTCGGCGATGAAAGTCATCAGGTTGATGACCTTTTCGGGCGTGCCGGTGAATTTGGCGCGCAGCCTTTCGTCCTGCACGCACACGCCGACCGGGCAAGTGTTCGAATGGCATTGCCGAACCATGATGCAGCCCATCGCGACGAGGCTCAAAGTGCCGATCCCGAATTCCTCCGCGCCGAGGATCGCGGCGATGACGATATCGCGCCCGGTCTTCAGCCCGCCGTCGGTTCTGAGCTTCACGCGGTGGCGGAGACCATTGAGCGTCAGCACCTGATTGACCTCGCTCAGCCCCATTTCCCACGGCGTACCGGCATATTTGATGCTCGTTTGGGGTGAAGCGCCGGTGCCGCCGACATGGCCGGAGACGAGGATGACGTCGGCATGCGCCTTGGCGACGCCCGCCGCGACCGTGCCGATTCCCGCTGAGCTGACCAGCTTCACGCACACGCGCGCCGCCGGGTTGATCTGCTTCAGGTCGTAGATGAGCTGCGCCAGATCCTCGATCGAATAGATGTCGTGGTGCGGCGGGGGCGAAATGAGCGAGACGCCCGGCGTCGCGTGGCGCAATTTAGCGATGAACTCGGTGACCTTGAACCCGGGGAGCTGCCCACCTTCGCCGGGCTTCGCGCCCTGCGCGATCTTGATCTCGATCTCCTCGGCCGCGCCGAGATATTCGGCGGTGACGCCAAAGCGTCCGCTGGCGATCTGCTTGATCGGAGAATTGGCGTTGTCGCCATTGGCATAGGGCTTGAACCGCTCGGACGCCTCGCCGCCTTCGCCCGAAACCGCTTTCGCGCCGATCCGGTTCATCGCGATCGCCAGCGTTTCGTGCGCCTCGGGGCTGAGCGCGCCAAGCGACATGCCGGGCGTGACGAAGCGCTTCCTGATTTCGGTGATCGCCTCGACGCCGTCGATCGGCATCGGTTCCCTGGCGAAATTGAATTCGAGAAGGTCGCGCAGATAGATCGGCGGGAGGTCGCGGACGCCGCGCGCGAATTGCAGATAGGTCGAATAACTGTCGGTCGAGACCGCCGTCTGCAAAAGGTGCATCAGCTGCGCCGAATAGGCGTGCGCCTCTCCCCCGTCGCGCTGGCGGTAGAAGCCGCCGATCGGCAAGGTCGCGACCGCGCGATCGAACGCCGCTTCGTGCCGCAAGGTCGCGTTGAGGTAGAGCGAGGCATAGCCCTCTCCCGAAATCTTCGCGGGCATGCCGGGAAACAGGTCGTTGACCAGCGCGCGGCTCAAACCCACCGCCTCGAAATTATAGCCGCCGCGATAGGAGGAGACGACCGCGATCCCCATCTTCGACATGATCTTGAGCAAGCCGTCGCCGATCGCCGCACGGTGGCGCGCGAGACACTGGTCGAGAGTCATGTCGCCGAACAGCCCGCGCGCGTGGCGGTCCGCGATTGCCGCCTCGGCGAGATGGGCGTTCACCGTCGTCGCGCCGACGCCGATCAGCACCGCGTAATAATGCGTGTCGAGGCACTCGGCCGCGCGCACGTTGACGCTCGCGTATGACCGCAGCCCCTTGCGCACGAGGTGCGTGTGGACGGCGGCGGTGGCGAGCACCATCGCCACCGCGACGCGCGTCGCGCTCACCGCCTCGTCGGTCAGGAACAGCTCGCTCTTTCCCTCGCGCACCGCCTGCTCGGCTTCAGCGCGCACGCGCGCGATCGCGGCGCGCAGGCCGTCCGGCCCGCTGCCAACGTCGAATGTGCAGTCGATCTCCGCGACGGCGGGGCCGAAATGCCTCTTCAGCCGCAACCAGTCGGCGCTGGTCAGGACCGGCGTGTCGAGCACGAGCACCTGGTCGCGGCCCGTGTCCTGGTCGAGGATGTTGGCGAGGTTCCCGAAGCGCGTTTTGAGGCTCATCACCTGGCGTTCTCGAAGGGAATCGATCGGCGGGTTCGTGACCTGGCTGAAGTTCTGGCGAAAGAACTGGCTGATCAGACGCGGCTTGTCCGATATCACCGCGAGCGGCGTGTCGTCGCCCATCGATCCGACCGCCTCCTTCCCCGTCTCGACCAGGGGCGCGAGGATCAGCTCGATGTCCTCGAGCGTCTGCCCGGCCGCGACCTGCCGCCGGATCAGCTCGGCGCGCGGATAATAGGCGGGCGCCTCTGCGCTCTCGGCGAGGTCGCCCATGCCGAGGAAATCGCCGACCATGTCGGCATAGGGCTGTTCGGCGGCGATCCGGTCCTTGAGCGCGCGGTCGCGGTAGAGCTTCCCTTCGTCGAGATCGACCGCGATCATCTGCCCCGGGCCGAGCCGTCCCTTGGCGACGATCGTCGCTTCGGGAACGACGACCATCCCCGTCTCCGATCCGACGATCAACAGATCGTCGCTCGTGACGCTGTAGCGCAACGGGCGCAGCGCGTTCCGGTCGAGCCCCGCGACCGCCCAGCGCCCGTCGGTCATCGCCAGCGCGGCGGGGCCGTCCCACGGCTCCATCACGCTCGCGAGATAGCCGTACATGCTCCGTTGCGCCTCGGGCATCTCCGGCCTGCCCTCCCATGCCTCGGGCACGAGCATCGTTTTCGCGGTCGGCGCGTCACGCCCTGAGCGGCAGATGACCTCGAACACCGCGTCCAATGCCGCGGTGTCCGACGCGCCCGCCGGGATCACCGGCTTGATCTCGTCCGACGCGTCGCCGAATGCGAGGCTCGCCATGCGGATCTCGTGCGATTTCATCCAGTTCTTGTTGCCGCGGATCGTGTTGATCTCGCCGTTGTGCGCGAGGCAGCGGAACGGCTGCGCGAGCCACCATTGCGGGAAGGTGTTGGTCGAATAGCGCTGATGAAAGATCGCGACGCGCGACGTGAAGCGTTCGTCGCGCAGATCGGGGTAGAACACCGACAGGCTCTCGGCGAGGAACAGCCCCTTGTAGACGATCGAGCGCGCCGACAGCGAGCAGATGTAAAAAGCCGCGATCTGCGCCTCGATCACCTTGCGCTCGATGCGCCTGCGGATCAGGTAGAGCGTCTTTTCATATTCGGCGATCGGCGTTCCGGTGGCGGGGCCGGCGATCATGATCTGCTCGATCTCGGGCCGCGTCTCCTGTGCTTTCCTGCCGATCACCGAAATATCGACCGGCACCTGACGCCAGCCGTAGATCGAAAATCCCACGTCGATGATCTCGCTCTCGACGATCGTCCGGCAGGTCTCCTGCGCCTGCAAGTCGGTGCGCGGGAGGAACACCATGCCGACGCCGAGCCACGAATCAGCGATCGGCTTGTGCCCCGAAGCGACGATCGCGTCGGCGAAGAAGGGGAGGGGCAGGTCGGTGTGAATCCCCGCGCCGTCGCCGGTCTTGCCGTCGGCGTCGACCGCCCCCCTGTGCCACACCGCCTTCAGCGCCTCGATCGCCGACGCGACGACGCGTCGCGAAGCCTTCCCGTCCGTGGCCGCGACGAGGCCCACGCCGCACGCGTCGGATTCGAACTCGGGGCGATACATGCCCTCGACGGCGAGGCGGGTTCGCGGGTCGGTCATGTGGCGCTCTTGGGGTCCTTGAGTTTGCTCTCCGGCACGCCGAGTGCCTTGGCGAGTGCCGCCTTGTCGGCGGGAGTCAGGTCCTCAATCTTGCGCGGCGGCGGCAACGCCGCTTTCGCCTTCTGCGCGGCGGCGAGGAAGGTCGGCATCTGCGCCATCATTTTGGGCATCATCGTCCGCATTTCCGCCGCGATCGCGGGGTCCGTACCTATCGTCAGATATCGCGCCGCGAATTTCGACCCCGCTGGCGAAGCAAAGAACGCGTCAAAGTCGCGCAGCTCGGCGAGCGTGAAGGCATTGGCGTAAGCGCGGGCATAAGCCTCGCGAAGCTCGGGTTCGAGTGTAGTGAAAAAGGTGCCCATCGTCTCGAACATCGCCCGCATGCTCAGCTGCGATCGTTCCCGCCAATGCGGATCATAGATTGCCATCACCTGCTCAAGATTGACCTTGTCGAGCGCTGCCGCTTCCTTGGCGCTGAGACCGCCCATCTCTGCCATCTGCTTGAGCGGCAATGTCTTCAGGCTATCGCCCATGTTGTCGAAGATCGGCGCCATCATCGAACTCATCAGCGTGCGATAGACGCCTGGCGGCATCAGCTTGGCGATGACGATCCGTGCTTCTGCGAGGTGGGTAGAATCGACCGGCGCCCCTGAAGCCGGGGCTGGAACGGCAGACGCGACCTGCGCACCTGCCGGGGTCGCCATCAGCGTGAAAGCCAGTATCGATGCCGTGTGCATTCTCTTTCCTCCCTTGGTCCACTGCCATCATGCAGCCTTCCTTCTTTCGGCCGCCTTCGCCTTCAAATAGCGGTGCATGTGCTCGCTGACGTCGCGCCCGTCGCGGATCGCCCAGACGACGAGGCTCGCGCCGCGAACGATGTCGCCGGCGGCGAACACGCCGTCGAGGCTGCTCGCCATCGTCTTGTGGTCGACGCGGAGCGTGCCCCAACGCGTGACGCCGAGGTCGGGCGCACCGAACATCTTCGGCAAATCCTCGGCGTCGAAACCGAACGCCTTGACGACGAGATCGGCGTCGAGGCGGAATTCGCTTCCGGGATCGGGCTCGGGCGCGCGTCTGCCGCTCGCGTCGGACGCGCCAAGGCGCATCCGCGCCGCGCGCGCGTCCGTCACCCAGCCGTTCTCGCCCGCTCCAAACGCCTCGGGCGCGGACAGCCAGACGAATTCGACGCCTTCCTCCTCGGCGTTGCTCACTTCGCGCTGCGATCCCGGCATGTTGGCGCGGTCGCGGCGATAGAGGCATTTGACGGACGCCGCGCCCTGGCGGACGGCGGTGCGCACACAGTCCATCGCGGTGTCGCCGCCGCCGATAACGACGACGTTTTTCCCTTTCGCGTTCAGCGCGCCGTTGTCGAACGCCGGCACCCGGTCGCCGAAGCCCTTGCGGTTCGACGCGATCAGATATTCGAGCGCTTCGACGATGCCGCCGCCGCCGATGCCGGGCGCCTTGATCGCGCGCGGTTTATAGACGCCGGTCGCGATCAGGATCGCGTCGTGCTTTCGGCGCAGATCGTCGAGGCTCGCGTCGCTACCGACCTCGAAGTTCTCGTGAAACACGATTCCGCCCGCCTTCAATCGCTCGACGCGTCGCATGACGACCGGCTTTTCCAGCTTGAAGCCCGGAATGCCGTATGTGAGCAGCCCGCCCATCCGGTCATGCCGGTCATAGACGTGCACCTCATAGCCGAGCACACGCAAATATTCCGCCGCGCTGAGCCCTGCCGGTCCCGCGCCGATTACACCGACCGACTGTTGACGCGGGCGGCCGGGCGCGAGCGCCTCGACCCAGCCCTCTTCCCATGCGGTGTCGGTGATGAACTTCTCGACCGAACCGATCGTCACCGCGCCGTGGCCGGCGAACTCGATCACGCAATTGCCTTCGCACAGCCGATCCTGCGGGCAGATGCGGCCGCAGATTTCGGGCATCGTCGAGGTCGCGTTGGAAAGCTCGTATGCCTCGCGCAGCCGCCCCTCCGCCGTCAGCCGAAGCCAGTCGGGGATGTGATTGTGCAAGGGGCAATGCACCGAGCAATAAGGCACGCCGCATTGCGAGCAGCGCGCCGATTGCGCCTCGGCGTCGGGAACGGCGTAGCGGTCGGCGATCTCGCGAAAGTCGCCGGCGCGTGCTTCGGCGGCGCGTTTGGCCGGATAGGCTTGTGCCTCCTCGACGAACTGGAGCGTCGTTTCCGCCATATGACGCGGTTGCTCGACCCGCGCTATCGAGTCAAGATGACTGGTAAGTATGTCTTACCTATAGCTGCGCAGACCTGAGTGTTCCCTCGTTTGCCCGCTAACCGGCTAGAATATGTAGTTCCGATCCGGCCTTATCGACTCAACAGCCAGATCAGCGCCACCGCGCCGACGACGATCCGATACCAGGCGAAGGGCGCGAAGCCGTGGCGGCTGACGATCGCGACGAATGCCTTGATCACCGCCATCGCGACTACGAATGACACCACGAAGCCGATGCCGATGCTCGTCCAGTCGGTCCCGCCGAGCGCATGGCGCGCTTCCCACAATTCCTTCGCGCTCGCCGCGACCATGACGGGGACGGCGAGGAAGAAGCTGTATTCGGCCGCGGTCTTACGCTCGACGCCCAGCGACAGCGCGCCCATGATCGTCGCGCCCGAGCGGCTGACGCCCGGAATCATCGACAGGCACTGGACGACGCCGACGCCGAGCGCGGTCTTGAGCGGCATCGCCTCGACCGAATGGACGGTCGCCGCCTTCACGAACCGCTCGATGACGAGGATCGCGACGCCGCCCGCGATCAGCGCGACCGCAACGATCAGCGGCGCCTCGAGCATCGCCTTGATCGCCTTGTAGGCGATGGCGCCGACGATCAGCGCCGGAAGGAAGCCGGCGAAGATGTTGCGCGTGAAGGCGATCGCGCCCGGATCGCGGCGCAGCAGCCCCGCGCCGACCGCCGTGAAGCGCCGGAAATAGAGCACGACGACCGCGAGGATGGCGCCAAGCTGGATAACGATGTCGAATGTCGCCGACCCCGCGCCTTTGAACCCGAGCAGCTGGCCCGCGAGGATCAGATGACCGGTCGAGGACACCGGAATGAACTCGGTCAATCCCTCGACGACGCCGAGGATCATGATGGTCAGAAGGGTCATCGTGCATCAGACTCCGTTCGCCCCGAGCGCGTCGAAGGGCAGTTTTTCTGTTTCAGTGCGCGGAGCTGGCCAGCGCTCGGCAACCCCGGATCTAGCCCGGCGCCGGATGCGCAAGAGACGTGTCGGCCGCCTTGGCGAAGCGCCCGTGGCGGCGGTATTTGATCAGCCAGCCTTCGGTGACCGCCTCGAGCGGCGTCGCGGCGATCCCGAGCGCGGCGAGGCCGTCCTCGATCGCGACATTGTCTCGGGCGAGCATCAACCACTGGTCGCGCGTGATCGGCGCGCCGGGGAGCCAGCCGGTCGCGCTCGCCATCAGGCGTGAAAGGCCGTCGGGCACCTCGACGATCGCCGGATCGCGGCCGATCGCGCGCGCGATCCAGCGGTTGAGCGCGGTCATGGTGAAGACCTCCGGCCCGCCGAGTTCGAAGCTCCCTCCGCCTTCGCGCCCGAGCGCGGCGACGATCGCTTTCGCCACGTCGCCGACATAGACCGGCTGAAGCTTCGCGCTCCCCCGCACCACCGGCAGCACCGGCAGCGCGCGGATCAGCCGGGCGAAGCGGTTGACGAAGGCGTCCTCGCGCCCGAACACGACCGAGGGGCGCAGGATCGTCGCGGTTGGAAAGGTCGCGCGCACCCCCGCTTCGCCTTCGGCCTTCGAGCGGCCATAGGCAGAAGGCGATGCCGCGTCGGCGCCGATCGCCGAAATGTGAACGAACGCGCCGACGCCCGCCTTCGTGGCAGCCTCGGCGACGTTGCGTGCGCCGTCGACGTGAAACGCATTGAAGTCGCCCTTCAGGATGCCGACGAGATTCACTGCCGCGTCGCTCCCGGCGATCGCGCGCGCAACGGTCGCGGGCTTGCGAATGTCGGCGGCGACGAACTGCGTCTGGCCGAGCCCGCCCAGCGGCTTCAGATACCACGCATCGCGCGGGTCGCGCGCGGCGATTCGCACCCGCGCGCCGGCGGCGAGCAAAGCCTGGACGGCATAGCGGCCGAGAAAGCCGCCGCCGCCGAACACCGTGACCAGCCTGTCCTTCATGCGAGCCGCCTTTGCGTCCCCGACTTCGCGTTGACAAGCCGCGAACGCCGCCGCTAAGCGCCGCCGCCTACCTGAATGCATCGTTCTCTGGGCCCAGATGGCGGAATTGGTAGACGCACCAGCTTCAGGTGCTGGCGGTCGCAAGGCCGTGGAGGTTCGAGTCCTCTTCTGGGCACCAGAGACCGTCCAGCTCGTCCGTAGCAATATAAAAATGCAGATAATCCAGGTACGCAGCCAAAGTAGAGTCCGCTGCCGTCCAGGCTAGGTCTTGGCAATCCAGGGTATCTGAGGGTATTTTTGGGGGTATCAGCTCAGATTGCTCGGCGAGATACCCTCATGCCTCTTTCCTTCGCAGCCGTGAACAAGGTCAAGGGCCGCGAGAAGCCTTACAAACTGGCGGACGAGCGAGGCTTGCACTTGCTCGTGTCGCCGCAGGGCGGGCGCTACTGGCGCCTAAATTATCGATTCGATGAAAAATATCGGACGATCGCCCTCGGGGTATTTCCTGACGTCAGTCTGGCCGGCGCTCGAACACAGCGCGAGGAAGCGCGGCGGATCCTAGCAAGCGGGGGGGATCCGTCAGCCAAGCGCAAGGAGGCGATCGCCGAAGTCGAGTTTGAGGCGACCACGTCGTTCAAGGTCGTTGCGCAGGAGTGGCTCGAGAAACGGGAGCGCGAGGGATTGGGCGGGGTCACCGTGGCGAAGGCGAAGTGGCTTCTCGATTTTGCTTATCCGGAGCTTGGCGAGCGCAAGATCAGCGAAATTACAACGCCCGAGCTCCTTGCCGTCCTTCGTGAGGTGGAGGGGCGCGGCCGACACGAGACTGCGCGCGCCTGCGAAGTATCTGTGGCCGAGTGTTTCGTTACGCAATCGCAACTGGACGTGCCCAGCATGATCTGGCGGCGGGCCTTCGCGACGCCCTGACCACGCCCAAAGTTAAGCACCTCGCGGCGATCACCAACACGCAGGAGGTCGGCCCATTGTTGCGTGCGATCGAAGGGTTCAGCGGCCACAAGACTACGCAGCTGGCCTTGCGCCTCGCGCCCCACGTGTTCGTTCGGCCTGGCGAATTGCGACATGCGGAGTGGGCCGAGATCGATTGGGAGAAGGCAATCTGGTCTATTCCGGCCTGCAAAATGAAAATGCGACGCGCACACAAGGTGCCGCTGTCGCGGCAGTCGCTTGCCATTCTTCGCGAAGTCCAGATCATCACTGGCAATTGCGAATACGTCTTTCCCGGCTTCCAGTCGCTGAAGCGGCCGATGTCCGAAAATGCACTCAATGGCGCATTGCGTCGCCTGGGCTATTCCGGGGATGAGATGACCAGCCACGGCTTTCGCGCGATGGCCAGCACTTTGCTGAACGAAATGGGGAAGTGGCACCCAGACGCAATCGAGCGGCAGCTTGCCCACGTCGAGAGTGACGGCGTCCGGCGCGCATATGCACGGGGCGAATATTGGGACGAGCGAATTAAGATGATGCAGGAATGGTCCGACTATCTGGACCAGCTTCGCGACCGCAAGGTCACTGCGGGGTAATCCCTGAACATCTTGATCACCATTCTTGTGCCCTCTCGGGCTTCAATACTTTACCCGTTTATCCCCTTGACGCAGGTATCGGCATCGGCTAATCAAAATGCATGAAAAGCCCTTCCGCCTCTCCCGCCTTCTCCGTCCGTGAGTTCCTGACCAAGTTCGGGACCGAGGAAGCCTGCCTTCAGCATATCATGGACGTGCGGTTCGGCGGCACTCGTTTCGATTGCCCGGCGTGCGGCGTGATCGACAGCACGTTCCACAAGCTGGCGAAGCGCCGCGCCTATTCGTGCGCGACTTGCGGCCATCATGTTCTGCCAACGGCCGGGACGATCCTTCACGACACGCGGACGCCGCTGACCCTGTGGTTCTATGCGATGTATCTGTTCGTCACCACACGCCACGGCGTCTCGGGTAAAGAGCTGCAACGCCAGCTCGGCGTGACGTATAAGACGGCCTACCGCATCGGAATGCAAATCCGCGAACTGACCAGCAAGGCCGATATCTCTGCGATGCTGACCGGACACGTCGAACTGGACGAAGCCTATGTCGGCGGTCGCCGTTCGGGCGGCAAGCGCGGTCGCGGAGCGCCGGGCAAAACCATCGTCATGGGCCTTGTGTCGCGCGACGGCCCCATGTCGGCGGTCGTCATTCCGAACGTAAAGAAGGACACGCTGCGCGACGTGGTTCTCGCCAAGGTCGAGCCGGGTTCGGTTGTCTCGACGGACGAGCTTTACAGCTACGGCTTACTCACTGGCGACGGATACCAGCACGGCACGGTAAAGCACGGCGCGAAGGAATATGCGTGGTATGATTACGCGACCGGCGCGAACCATCACGTCAATTCGGTCGAGGGATTTTGGCGGCTGTTCAAAGCGTCGGTGCGGTCAACGCACGTTCAAATCTCGGCGAAGCATATGGACAAATATCTGTCCGAGTTCACTTTCCGCGCGAACCACCGCGCGCGGGTGAACGGGATGTTCGACGTGCTGGTAGGGGCGCTGTGACAGCCCCTAACAGGGCGTCAAACTTGCCCCGATCGGCGGGGCCGATACCAACTGCTTCCGCTTGAGCGATGAAGTCAGACAATCGCTCCGTTTGAAGGGCGTCGGCCAAGGTCAGTCGCGTCATTGCGCAGCCGCTCGATAAATATCGTCGGGCTGATCGCTCTGGATGACGCGACCAGCTTGCGCGAGTAGTGCCAGCTTTGATCCTAGTTGATTTTTATCCTTCACGACCGCGACGCGCAGCGGAGGGTGGGGGAGCTGCAATAGATCGTGGAACGCTGTGCTCGCCTTGTTCACAGAGTTCGCGTGCGTGGAGACGGCTTGATAGATTATGACGTCACGCTCTATGCGAACGATGGCCGACACGCTCCACTTGATCGTCGAAGAGCCGACAATGTCTTGGCTCTCGTCCAAATGAGACGTTCCAAACACCCTGACAAGTCGCTCGCGCAACCCGTCTTCCAGCTCGGCCTCTTCCCTCTCGGCAACGCGCCGGACAAGTCGCTCTGTAAGATCGCATGATGCAGCCGCCACATCACAAATCCGCCGGGAAAGTTCCTCTGGCGCGCAATCGACAAAAATCAGCCGCCTGTCGAAACAAAGCCCTTCCGGCTCCGCAACCTTCTTCGCTTCCGATGGAAAGGATCGGGCAAACCCGATTTGGTCAATCTCGCGAAACGCGAAGCCGCCGTCATCGACGCGGAACCCTCCGACGGCGCGCGAAACGCGCACAGTCGCGGGTGTGCCGCTAGGCATGATTATCGGAAGGTTGACGTAGCTTGCGTCCCCCCAATGCGTGACGCGAACGAAGTCCGCGACCGCCTCTTCGACGCTCCGTTTTAGGTCGGAATCAGGGCGCGGAAGGCTAGCCATCTTGGAACAGATTGTATGCCCAGGGAGGCGTTGAGACAACGTCAATGTTTAGGACATTGAAGGCGCGGCCCGCAAAATCCCTAAGCGATTCAAAGGATTGGATTTCATCGGGGAGATTGTCGGCTTGGGGCAGCGTGGTTCCGCGCATGTGGTTCTCCCTCGGGGCGTAGTTCAACGCGAACGAGTGAATATGGCTCGCGGAAACCCGCTTCCCGGACATTGGGCATCCGACACGAACCTTGTTGCTGTGACCGCCCGCCAACGAGCGCCAGTCAATTCGCTGAAGTGGCGTAATTACTCAGGGTGTTCGACGGCATCGATCAGATCCGTTTGGCGACGGCGGCGAGGTGTTTGTTGACGGCCTCGATGTCGAAGGCCTCGGGATCGAAGTCGTCCTCGTCGATCCACTCCAGGCGCTCGTCGCGTTCGGGGTGTGCGGGATCCGCGAGGATATCCAGGAGCTCTGCGTAGCCCCAGACGCCGCCGCAATCTTCGGGCGGACAGTTTCGTTGGCCGTCGATGCAGCGGGGGTAGCTTTGTCCGGAGTCGGCCGACTGGGTCTTCTCAACGACAATGATGTGTTCCCAGTTATCTCCCATGTCATACGTGTAGGTGAAGCGTTTGACGCCCTGTTTGATGACGCCGTTCAACGTCAATCGGTCCTCATTGGCGACACCCTCAAGCATGCCGGGCTCACCATAGTCACGGCCAGCGACGGTGAAGTCGTGGAGATGCCCGCCGTGCCAGCCCATAGCGGCCAGGATCACTTCGCTGAGGCCGCCCAGGGTGATCGAGCCAGAGACCAGAACGCGACGCCAGATTGGCGGTTTCAGACCCTGGAGCGTCACCTTGAGACTGACGACGCTTTTGACTGTAGCGCTGTTGGATGTGGGCGTCGCAGCCTTGGCCATGATCTTGCTCCTGTCACGCCGGGTAAGGCCGTGGACTCGCCGCCTTCTTTGCCGGCGCGTGCCGGCCAGGGCCATAAGCTTCAGGGCGCCAGCGGCAAGATCTGGTAAGCCAGGGTCAGACGGATCGCGTCGAGCACGCCGATCTGGCGCCGCCGCGCGGTTTCCAGGACGGAACGGACGTCGGCGTAGAGCCTTGCGCCCCAGGGTGTGCGGAAGCCGTTGGTCACTTTACGAAAGATCGCGCACGGCCGCAGGGCGCGCTCGGATCCGTTATTCGTGGGTTCAAGGCCGCGGTGGGTCACGAACGTCCAGAGAAAGCGCCGGCACGTCTTGATCGATTTTTGAAGCTTGATCCCGGTCTTATGAGTGGGCTTCAGATCGAGGAGTTCGTCCAGACGTTGGTCGAGGCGCCGCTCATAAGACTTCAAGGTGGCATCGGTCAGCCGGTCACGTCTTTGGCCAATCCGGCAAGCCCGGCCAAAGAGGTGGCGCAGGCCCGGGGCAAAAATGCCGTCGCCGTTTTCAATGGCGTATTGAGCGTCGCGGATCAAATGGGCCAGGCAGACCTGATTGTCCTTGGCGGCCCAACCCAGCTGACCGCCGTAGCGGTCCGACAGCCAATAGTCCGGACGCACCTCGCCGAGGAAGTCACCCACCACGGTCTTGGCCCGCGACGGCTCGGCGACGAAGACCGCGCTGTCGCCATGATGGAACACCCACAACCACCAGTTCTTTTTGCCGACCCGGAGGCCGGTCTCGTCGGATTCCAGGATGGTTCCAGCCAACAGCCGGTTGCGGATCGTTGATTGCGCCGCCCCGAACGCCGCCTTGGCGGCGTCCAGAATGTTGACCAGCGCGCCTTCGCTGATCGCAAGGCCCAACATATCCGACAGCAATCGCGCCAGCCGCTGAAAAGAGATCGCTTGCGTGAAGCGCAGATAGATCGCCAGGGCTCGCAAGTTAGGCCCGAACGGCGACCCCCGAGGCATGTCCGCCGGTGCCGCAGCCTTGAACTGTCCAGCGCAGCACGGGCAGACCCCGCCCATCAGCGACACCCGCG
This sequence comes from Sphingomonadaceae bacterium, assembly GCA_013821585.1. Classification (GTDB taxonomy): domain Bacteria; phylum Pseudomonadota; class Alphaproteobacteria; order Sphingomonadales; family Sphingomonadaceae; genus Sphingomonas_O. The sequence goes on along the minus strand of JACDGO010000012.1, from coordinate 500 downwards.
TGACGTCGGGCTTGATGTCGGGAATCTCAATATGATCATAGGCCTCGCAGACCAATTGCGACTGGCCCGACACGTCCGTCCCGCAATGCTCGCACTGGCCCGCCACAACGTCACGCCGCGAGGTCGGGCTGGGATGAAGCGGACGATGCGCGCCCTTATGGCTCTTGCGCCGGCCCTTCGCTGTGGACTCCTCGTTGGCCTTCTGACCCTGGCTCGGCGGCTGGCTCGAGTTGTTCGGCGTCTTCGGCGGCACGTTGAGCTTGGCCTCAAGCTCAGTCACCCGAGCGTGCAGAGCAGCGATCTCCGCCGAATACTGCTCTGTCAGTAGCGCAATCGTCTGCGCTTGCGCCAGGATCAGCGCGTCCTTGCCGGCTTCATTCAGACCAGACAAATCGAGTGGCGGAGTCATCCGTAGGTTGACTCATATCCGGAGTCTTATGGCAAGACGCTTTCTCACTCATGCTCCGCTCGAGGCCTCCAAAGGGGGGTGAGTAATTGCG
>JACDGO010000377.1 GCA_013821585.1 Sphingomonadaceae bacterium | reverse complement strand
GATCCGTTCCGAGGATTCACCACCACACTCGCGGGGCGTTACGAGCATTTCTCCGACTTCGGCGGCACCGCGAACGGCAAGTTTGCCGCGCGCTATGAGCCGATCAAGGGCTACGCGATCCGCGGCTCGATCTCGAACGGCTTCCGCGCGCCCTCGCTTCAGCAGCAGTTCTTCACGACGACCTCGACGAATTTCATCAACGGCCTGCCGGTCGACATCTCGACGCTCGCGGTGAACTCGCCAGTCGCGCGCGCGCTCGGCTCCAAGCCGCTGAAGCCCGAAAAGTCGCTGAATCTTAGCATCGGCGGCACCGCCAATCCGGTGCGCGGCCTGACGCTGACCGTCGATTATTACAACATCCGCATCCACAACCGCATCGTCCTGACCGAAAACCTCGGCGCGGCGGGCAGCGGCACGCCTGCCGTAAATGCTGCGGTCAAGGCGTTGCTTGACGCCAACGGCTTCCAGAGCGTCGGCGCGGCGCGCTTCTTCATCAACGGCCTCAATACGCGCACCCAGGGCATCGACGCGGTGCTCAGCTATCGCCTGCCGTTCGAGGACATCGGCCAGTGGACGCTGACCGCAGCCTATAATTACAACAAGACACGCATCGACGCCCGGCTCAACAACCTCGGGCCGCTCGCGACGATCCCGGGCATCATCTTGTTCGGACGCGTCGAGGGCCTCCGTTTCACCGACGGGCAGCCGCGCGACAAGATCGTGCTTTCTGCCGAAGGCAAGGTCCACTTCCTCGGCCTAACGGCGCGCACGACACGCTACGGCAAGGTCGTCTCGCCCGGCGCGACCAATCCGATCAGCGATCCGAACAGCCTCACCGCGTTCGGACCCGACGACATCTTCCTCCGCGCGAAATGGATCACCGATCTCGAGCTGCGCGTCAGCCCGACCAACCGGATCGACCTCGCGGTCGGCGCGGACAATGTGTTCGACGTTTATCCGGACCGCTCGCCGTTCGGCGCGCGGCCGGCATCGGCGGGCGGCGGCGTCTATCCGATCAATCAATATTATCTGCCCTATTCGGGGTTCTCACCGTTCGGCTTCAACGGCCGGTTCCTTTACGCACGCGTCGGCTTCAAGTTCTAGATTTCTGCAACGATCCCGTCGGCACTGTCAGCCCAACGTGGCATGGTGTGCGCAGCGATGATAGCCGGCGCCCATGAGACGCAAATCCAGGGCGAAGCCCCCCAACCCCTTCCGCTACTTCAATTCCTCCCCGGAGATCATCCGGCTGGTTGTAATGATGTGCGTGCGGTTGCCTCTGAGCCTTCGCAATGTCGAGGACCTGTTGTTGAGCGCGGCATCGATCTCTGCCACGAGACGGTGAGGATCGCGCCGACGCGGTGAGTTAAAATACGGCTTCCTCGGCACCGAACCGACGGGAATGCCCCTTTCTGGGGAAAGCCAAATATTCTCTGCAACTTAACGAATACCCATTGGATCTCAAAAACCGAGCCGCGCCGTGTGGAGAGCGGTTCGCGTTAGACATGGGGTAATCGCGGGGCTGGACCAGTAGCGCGATTGCCGAGGCGTTTGAAGGTTGGTTGCCCCCCGATAGGATGGAAATACGGGCTCACGATTGTGACACCGGGCCCAAGCATCGAACGGAGGACAACCATGGAGCAGTTTATCGGTCTCGACGTATCAATGAAAGATACTTTCATCTCAATCCGAGAGGGCGGCAAACGGATCTGGCGCGGCAAGTGCCTGTCGGATCCCAAGCTGATTGCGCAGGTCGTTCGCACGCGCGCGCCGAACGCGGAGCGGGTCGTGTTTGAGACAGGGCCACTGTCGATCTGGTTCTATCATGCGCTCAAGTTGGAAGGCGTGCCGGCGATCTGTATTGATGCCCGACACGCCAAGGCGGCGCTCGATATGGCGCGGAACAAAACCGATGCAAACGATGCGGACGGTCTGGCGCATATTTGCGAAGTCGGCTTTTACCGCGAGGTGCGCGTGAAGAACATCGACAGCATGCTGGTCCGCACGCTGGTTGCAGCGCGCACTCAGATGATAAGATGACAACCCAGATGTCGAACCAGATCCGCGGTCTCATGAAAACGTTCGGGCTGGTTGTTCCCAAGGGCGGCGGCCGCGTGTTCGAGGGCCATGTGCGCAGTCTGTTGGCGGGCAACGCTGAACTTGAGAAAATCCTCCTGCCGGTGCTCGAGGCCTGGAGGGGGCTGCGCTCGCGTTCCGCAGAGTTGAGCAAGCAGCTCGTCGCCTCAGCAGGCGAAAGCGAAAAATGCCAGCTGCTCAGGTCAATACCGGGTGTGGGCGCTGTGACGGCCTCGTCGTTTGTCGCGGCGATCGAGGATCCCGCCAACTTCAGCAAATCTCGTTCTGTTGGCGCCTGGATCGGCCTGACGACCAAACGCTACCAATCGGGCGAAGTCGATTATGACGGTCACATCTCCCGGCGCGGCGACAATCATCTGCGCGGACTGCTCTACGAAGCGGCAGTGGTAATTCTGACGCGCACAATGGCGGACAGCACGTTGCGCATCTGGGGCCTGAAGCTCAAGGAGAAGATCGGCTTCAAGCGCGCCGCCGTTGCCGTTGCGCGTAAGCTCGCCGTGATCATGCACACCATGCTCAAAACGGGTGAGCTGTTCGACCGTTCGTTAGCCGCCGCCTGAGAGGCTCAACCAGGCAGAAAGGAACAGCGAAGCTGAGCTGAACTTTATCGTTAGCGCCCATTCTTTGGATGCGCCGAGCCGTCCCTGTCGGGACGCGGACCGGGCCATTCCGTGATGTCAGTTGCAAATGTCCACAACCGGACAAAATGCGTGTTAGACATTGGCAAGGCCCGACCCACGAAAACCCATCATGCGGCGAGCTTGCCTCGACCGCGCAGACGACCATGTTCCCGACAAACGACATGAACGGCCCACTGAAGCTGAAGATGACGATCCAACATCCCTCAAGCTGCGATTGCAAAATCGCAGATCGACGAAATGTGCTTGCGTCCCCACTTGACCGCAAAACGATTAGACGACTGATGGTGTGGACGGCGCTCTGTTTGGCAGTTGATTCGGGAGAACCCGCTGCGAAGCTGTGATCGTTGTCAAAGCGATCTGCACAGGAGCACCGTCCATGAGCAAGTTACCCATCGAT
>JACDGO010000376.1 GCA_013821585.1 Sphingomonadaceae bacterium | reverse complement strand
GGTCACCTATATCGAGGCGACGCTTGACGACATCGCGGCGGCGAACCGGCTTGCTCATGCGGTGCTCGGCACCACGCTCGACGAGCTGCCGCCGCAGACGCGGGCGTTGCTCCACCTGGTGCGCGATCACGTCGCCGCGCGCGCCACGGCCGAGGGCGTCCAGCCCCGCGACGTGCGCTTTACCCGGCGCGAGGTCCGCGAGGCGACGGCTTGGGGTGACACCCAGCTCAAGCTCCACCTCAGCCGCCTGGAGAGTCTCGAATATCTGCTGGTGCGCCGCGACGGCGCGCGGTTCGTCTACGAGCTGGCTTGGAGCGGTGAAGGCGAAGCGGGCGCGCCGTTCGTGATGGGGTTAATCGACGTCGAAGCCTTGCGCGCACGCGACTATGACGGCGATCGGTCGGGGCCGGAAGCCGAACGGTCGGTCCCCGGTCGGGCCGAGGTCGGGCCGGTATCGCCCCCTGGTCGTGCGCCCGAATCGCCCAAAACCCCTGCAATCGTGCGGCTCGCCGCGCCCAGAGCCGCGCTGCGGCCTGAACGCGCGTTGCCGGAGGAGATCGGCCAGCGCCGATCATACGCATAAATGCCGCGTCGCGCGCTTCCACCGCTGCCGGGGCGGCACGACCCCGACAGCCTCGCCGCCCACATGGCGCGGTTCCTCACCAGCCTCGCTGTCCGCAATTACTCGCCCGCGACGATCGAAGATCGGCGGCATGGGCTGAGCGCGTTCATCCTGTGGTGCGCCGAGCGGGGGCTGGAACGGCCGAACGAAGTGACCAAGCCGGTGCTGGAACGCTACCAGCGCCACCTCTATTACCATCGCAAGAGCAACGGCGAGCCGCTGTCGTTCCGCACCCAGGCGCAGCGCATGATCCCGATCCGAGCCTGGTTCAAATGGCTGGCGCGCGAGAATCATATCCTGTCCAACCCGGCCTCCGAGCTGGAGCTGCCGCGCCCGGAGCGCCGGTTGCCCGCGCTGGTGCTGACCGCCGACGAGGCCGACGCGGTGATGGCGGTCCCCGACACCGGCGCACCGCTGGGCCTGCGCGACCGCGCGGTGCTGGAGCTCTTATATGCGACCGCGATCCGGCGCGGCGAGCTGATCGCGCTCACCCTGTTCGACGTGGACTATGCGCGGTCCACGCTGATCGTGCGGCAGGGCAAGGGCAACAAGGACCGGGTGGTACCGATCGGCGAGCGGGCGAAGGTCTGGCTATCGGCGTATCGCGATCAGGTGCGCCCTGGCTTGGTGGTCGGCCGCGACCCCAGCATCCTGTTCCTCAGCCGCGACGGGCGTCCGCTGGAGGCCAAGCGGCTGTCGGAGAAGGTGCGCGGCTACATCGCCGCTGCCGGGGTCGGGAAGCCCGGCTCGTGCCATCTGTTCCGCCACACGGCCGCGACGCTGATGCTCGAAGGCGGGGCCGACATCCGGTTTATCCAGGCCCTGCTCGGCCATGAGAGCCTGGAGACGACGCAGATCTACACGCGCGTGTCGATCGCCAAGCTCGCCGAGATCCACGCCGCCACGCACCCTGGCGCGCGCCTCGCTCGCGACCGCGCCATGCTGGACGCAGCACTCGCCGACGACGGCGAGGACTGACCCTTCTTCCTCAGCCGCTTGTCACGCCGCGCGTCCGCGCGCATGATGCCGCTTGTTCTTTGAAGGCCGCAGTTGCGGCCATGAATAACCGCCTCAAGGCCGAATCCGGCGTCCCGCCCGATCCGCGTCCCGCGTGTGCGCGTAACCCGCTGCACCGCCTCAAGAAAACCGCACCGCTATGGCGAAATCGCGTCAAGCGGACCTGTTGTCGCAAATGATCCCATGAACCGGAGCGATCCGAGTGGCATGTGCCCACCTTGTCTCGCGCTCCCCGCCATAGTTTTTACTGAAGAAATGGTCGCTTCAACCGCAACATTGCTGGGGATTGCTGCCATAGAGTCTCTACCGAATCCTAATGCCAACTGCTGCATCACCGGCATAAAACTTGGAAACGGACCGTGGATTAATCTCCAAACAGACGGTCAGCCGAAAGATGTTCCGGCCTCTGACCGTAATGTAACTCGAAATGACAATGGAGGGCCGCCTGATCCTGATACAAAGATTCTTGTTCCAGGACCATTGAAAAGCTCTTCGGAAGTTGGCGATAAGGTTCGAACTCCTGACAATGATCGAGACAGCTTTACTCGTCTGAAAGGTGGCCAAGGATTTAAGGACAATACAACCGGAACAATTATGCAGAGAAGCAATACCAATCATTCCAATAGCCCCGGCGGCGAAATAAAAGCTGGTGTCAGGCCTGGTGTACCTCCTAATCCTGGTGCCAAGGTAACCATCTCAGGTGGTAAAGAAGGTGGATGTATTATCAAGAAGGATGGGTGTTGACTGCGCCGGGCAGCAAGCGTGAGATATACGATAATGCGAGGGTAAGATGGCCACCAACCTTCCGCATTATTCGAGGTAGGTCGAATGCTAATGTTGTGATCACCGATCCATCAGACTTCGATACTTATAGAGATATCGAAAAGTCGATCGGCCCGAATGATGAATGGTCCCAACTGTCTGCCTGGGCATTTTATCAGGCTTTAGGAAAAGAAATAAGAAAATCTTATGAAGAGGGACAGCTATTAGTTCTTACGAGAAATGTTCCGTTTGGAATATTCGAAACGCAGATGAAATCTAACCTCGCAGACGAATCTTGGCGAGATGAGCGGATTATATATGAGAATCTTCTGTAGCGACCTGCATTATAGTTCAAAATTGAGCGTGATGCTCTCGTCGATAGCGCCGACCTGGCTGCCGTCGCGTCCGGTCAGCGCGGGGCGGCTGTCAGCTGGAGATGGCGTGATGGAGAATTTGACTTGGTAAGGCGGGATTTAGTGAAAGCAAGAGAAAGGCAATGCCTCGCAGGCATTGCTATGTGATTGTCTGCACATCGTTTTTTAGGGAGACAGGCGGCACCGTGGGGGAGACTCATGGTGCCGATTTGGAGCGGGTCAGGCGTCAAGCTGTTGAATTTGTTCAGCAAAAGATAGAGATAGTCGAGAGACTCCGCCTTGGACGGTGGCCTTGACGATCGGCGTTGCCAGAGGCCGGTCCTTCGGCCCGGCAAGCGGCCATCGCGGGCCGCGCGCTGAGG
>JACDGO010000375.1 GCA_013821585.1 Sphingomonadaceae bacterium | reverse complement strand
ATCCTCAACAAGCTGGTTCCCAGCTTCAACTTCCCCCAGCCCGCGATCAACGACGGCACCGATGCGATCCGCCCCGCCACGCTGCGCGGGCTGTCGCCCGATCAGGTGCTGGTGCTGGTCAACGGCAAGCGCCGCCACGTCTCGGCGCTGCTCAACATCAACGGCTCGGTCGGCCGCGGTTCGGCCGCGGTCGATATGAACTCGATTCCGACGATCGCGCTCGACCGGATCGAAGTGCTGCGCGACGGCGCTTCATCGCAATACGGCTCGGACGCGATTGCCGGGGTGATCAATCTGCGGCTCAAGACCGCCAATCACGGCGGGCGCTTCACCGCCAGCTATGGCAAGTACGACACCACGCTCGACGGCGTCGCCAACGTCACCGGGCTCCAGACCACGGGCGGCCAGCCGGCGTTCGACCCCGCCGATGCCAGCGCCACTCAGGGATCGCGCTATTTGCTCGCCAACACCTCGGGCGAGCGCCACGCTTCCGATGGCGCAACCTACACCGCCTCGGGCAATGTCGGGCTGCCGTTCTTCGGCAATCAGGACGGCTATATCAACGTCACCGCCGAATATCGCCATCGCGGCTACACCAATCGCCAGGGCTTCGATCTGCGGCCCAATTACAACCGCCCGACCGCGGCCTTCGATGCGCGCGAACTGACCTTCAACCGGCTCGAATACCGCTTCGGCGATCCGGTGTCGGACGACTATATCCTGTTCGTCAATTCGGGGGTGCCGGTCGGCGATGCGTTCGAGCTGTTCGCTTACGGCAGCTTCAACCAGCGCGATTCGCTAAGCGCGGCCAATTATCGTCAACAATCGGCCGCGACCAACCGCGATTTTTCGGTGCTGGCACCCAACCAGTCGCCCAATACCGCGAATTTCGTGCCACTGACCCCCGACGGCTTCCTGCCGTTCATCCAGTCCGATCTGACCGACTATGCGGGCACGGTCGGAGTGCGCACGACCGGCGGGGATTGGCGCGCGGAACTGGCCTATGGCTACGGGCACAACGATTTCGATTACCGCGTCGAAAACTCGCTCAACACCAGCTTCGGACCCAATTCGCAGCGGTCGTTCAACGCCGGCGGTCTGTTCTACAGCCAGCATCTCGTCACCGCCGATGTCAGCCGCGATTTCGACATGGGCTTCGCCAAGCCGCTGACGCTGGCGTTCGGCGCCGAGTATCGGGCGGAACGCTTCGGCGAGCGTCCGGGCGAGCCGTCGTCCTACGTCGCCGGCCCGTTTTTCCGCACCTCGTTCGCCACCACCTTGGTCAATTGTTTGACGCAGCAAGGAGTATACAACAACGCCACCGGAATCTGCGCGTTCCCCGGCCGTGGGGCGGCGGTAGGCGCGCAGGGCTTTCCCGGAATCCCGGCGGTCAGCGCCACCAACGTCCGCCGCGACAACATCGCCGGCTATGTCGAGCTCGACACCGATCTGTTCGACAAGTTCAGCGTGACCGCGGCGGGCCGGTTCGAGCATTATTCGGACTTCGGCAATACCGTCACCGGCAAGCTGGCCGCGCGCTACGAATTCGTCCCCGGCTTCGCGATCCGCGGCTCGGTCTCGAACGGGTTCCGCGCGCCGTCGCTGCATCAGCAGTCATTCACCACCACCTCCACCAACATCATCGGCGGCCAGCTGGTCGACGTCTCGACCGTCGCGGTGAGTAGCCCGATCGCGACCGCGCTCGGCTCGAAGCCATTGAAGCCGGAAAAGTCGGTCAACTTCTCGGGCGGGGTTACCGCCAATCCCTTGTCGGGGCTGACGCTGACGGTCGATTACTACAACATCAAGATCACCGACCGGGTGGTGCTGACCGAAAACCTCGGCGCCGCGGGGGCTGGCACGGCCGCGCAGAACGCCGCGGTCAAGGCGGTGCTCGACGCCAACGGGTTCAGCTCGGTCGGCGCGGCGCGGTTCTTCATCAATGGGCTCAGCACCCGTACCCAGGGGGTCGACGCGGTGCTCAACTGGCGCCTGCCGCTGGGCCAAGGGTTGGGCAAGTGGACCTTCACCGCCGCTTACAACTACAACAAGACCAAGATCATCCAGCGTAACAATACGCTCGGGCCGCTGGCGACGATCCCCGGCCTGTTGCTGTTCGGGCGAATCGAATCGCTGCGCTTCACCGAAGGCCAGCCGCGCGACAAGGTGGTGCTCAGCCTCGACGGCGATGTCGGCAAGTTCGGCTTCGGCGCGCGCACCACGCGCTATGGCCGGGTGGTCTCGCCCGGGGTCTCGGCGCCGCTCGCCAATCCGACCAGCCTGACCGATTTCGGTCCGGACGACGTGTTCCTCAGCCCCAAATGGATCAGCGACTTCGAGCTGCGGTTCAAGCCGGTCAGCCGGATCACGCTGACCGCGGGCGTCGATAATGCGTTCGACGTCTATCCGGACCGCTCGCCCTTCGGCCCGCGTCCGGCGGCGATCGGCGGCCAGTATCCGGTGACGCAGCAGTTCCTGCCCTATTCGACCTTCTCGCCGTTCGGCTTCAACGGCCGCTTCCTCTACGGGCGCGTCGCGGTCGATTTCTAAGGATTGCAAACGACGAAAAGGCCCGCGAGGATCGCTCCCCGCGGGCCTTTTCGGCGCTGCTGAAAGCCGGTCAGCGCGTGGCGGTGTAAGTTCCGCGCAGCATCCCGGCGGCGTCGGCCTTGAACCCGTCGTAAAGCGTGCGCGCGATCGCGGCGATGCGTCCGTCGCGCGCCGGGCCGGATCCCTGGCCGGTGACGTAGACCGCCAGCACGATGTCGCGGCCGTCGGCGGTGTGGATGATGCCGACATCGCTCGACGTATTGGCGAGCGTTCCGGTCTTGTGCGCAATGCTCGCGCCTTCGGGGAGCATGGCCTTGAGCCGATGCTTGCCGGTGACGCAGCGCTCCATCGTCGAGAACAGCACTTGGCGGCTGTTGTCGCTGAGCAATTGCCCGCGGTACAGCGCGCCAAGCAGGCCGACCATCGCGCGCGGGGTGGCGCTGTCGCGGGCATCGACCGTAGTCGCGGGATTGATCGCGCCGTCGTCACGCACGAGGGTCGCGATGTCGCGATCGAGATGCAGCCCGGTCACCCCGGCGCGCGCCAGCCAGCGGTTGACCGCCGGGGGTCCGCCGACCGCGGCGAGCAGGCC
>JACDGO010000374.1 GCA_013821585.1 Sphingomonadaceae bacterium | reverse complement strand
GGCTCGCCGCGCCGGCGCCCGCACCTCGGCCGCAGGCCGCGTTCAACCTGACAGTGCTCGGCGCGCTGCTCGGCACGCCGCTCGAGCCCGATCTGACGGGGCGCGTGCTGATGATCGAGGAGGTCGCCGAGGAACTCTACCGGATCGACCGCTCGCTGTTCCACATCACGTCCAATGCGAACGTGCGGCGGTGCGCCGGGCTGATGCTCGGCCGATGCGCGCCGGTATCCGAAAACGAGCCGCCGTTCGGGACTGGCGAGGAAGCGATCGCGCGGCACTGGTGCGCGGCTTCGGGCATCCCGTGGCTCGGCCGCGCCGACATCGGCCATGACGCGGAGAACAAGGTCGTGCCGTTCGGTTGAAACCGGTCAGAAGCGCTTTCGCAGGCCCGTGAAAAAGCCGCCGGGGGACGCCGCCAGCCAGTCTTCTGCCTTCCTGAGCGCAGGCGCATCGTCGACGTCGATCCAGTCGAGGTCGCTGCAGTCGACGGCTTCCGCCCGTTTCTCGCCCGCCAATCGCCGCACCGCGTCGGTGATCGAGGGATCGGTCAGCGCATCGAGCGCTTCGAAGAAGCGCGGCCCGACCGCGAACACGCCGGTGTCATAGGCGTCGTGCGGCTCCAGCCCCTTGCCGATCGCGACGATGCGCGCCGCCTCGGTTCGCACGCACGTCACGTCGCCGGGATCGACCCACGCATGCCCGAGCCGCCGGTCGATGCCGAGGCGCAATCCCGGCCCCGGTCCCGCCTCCGCCATCCGCCGGTAAAGCGCCGGATCGACGAGATGGTCGCACATCGCCAAGAGCGCGCTGTTCGCCAGCGCCGCCGCCGCGAGCGCCGACACGCCGTTGGGACGGCGCCAGTCGGGCGTCCGCACGGTTTCCGCGCGCCCGGCGACATGCGCCTCGATCTTCTCCGCGCGATATCCGGTGACGACGATCACGCGCGCGATCCGCGCTGACGCCAGCCCGTCGAGCGCATGGTCGATCAGCGGCTTTCCCGCGACCGGGCACAAGGGCTTCGACGGGCAGACCTCGCGCAGCCGGCTTCCCTGCCCCGCCGCGAGCAGGATCGCGGTGTCGAGGGAGTCGCTCAACGCCCCGCGATGAAGGTTTCGAGCGCGGTGTGCGCGTCGTCGTCGGTCATTTGCTCGGGCGGGTGCTTGCAGAAATAGGCCGACGCCGCGTTGATCGAACCGCCCAGCCCGCGGTCGCGCGCGAGCCGCGCGCAGCGGATCATGTCGATCGCGACGCCCGCCGAGTTCGGGCTGTCCTCGACCGACAGGCGCATCTCGAGGTTCATCGGCACCCCGCCGAACATGCTGCCCTCCATGCGGAGGAAGCACACCTTGTTGTCGTTCTGCCACGCGACATAGTCCGACGGCCCGACATGGATGTTCTCGTCGTCGAGGCGGCGTTCGGCGACCGACTGCACCGCTTCGGTTTTCGACACTTTCTTCGAGGCGAGCCGCCCCTTGTTGGTCATGTTGAGGAAGTCGGTGTTGCCGCCGGTGTTGAGCTGATAGGTCCGGTCGAGCCGCACGCCGCGCTTGTGGAACAGGTCGGTCAGCACGCGGTGGACGATCGTCGCGCCCAGCTGCGCCTTGATGTCGTCGCCGATGATCGGCACGCCCGCGTCGCGGAAACGCTTCGCCCAGCCCGCGTCGCTGGCGATGAACACGGGGATGTTGTTGACAAAGGCGACACCGGCCTCAAGCGCGCATTCGGCGTAGAATTCGGTCGCTTCCTGGCTGCCGACGGGAAGGTAGTTGACGAGCACCTCGGCGCGCGTTTCCTTCAGAACCGCGATCACCTCGGCGGCGTCGGGCTCGGGCGCGTCGGCGATCAGGAATGTTCGGTCGGCGGGCTGCGCCGCCATATGCTCGGCGACGCCGTCGAGCACGCGGCCCATCCGCACCGTCGTTCTGCTCGGCGGGACGTGGTCGCAGAAGACCTGCGTGCAATTGGGTTTGGCGAAGATCGCGTGCGCGACGTCCCGCCCCACCTTGCGCCGGTCGATGTCCCAGGCGGCGACGACCTTGATGTCGTGCGGGCGATAGCCGCCGAGATCCCAGTGCATCAGGCCGATCTGCTCGTTCGCGCCGCCGTTCTGATAATGGGCGAGGCCCTGGACCAGCGAGCTCGCGCAATTGCCGACGCCGACCATCGCGACCCGTATCTCGTTCATTCAAAAACACCCGGCGATATGGAAACAAGCCGCCGTCGATGAACCGCGCGGCGCGGCGCGTCAATGTTGCGGAACTGTGACGCCGAGCGAAAGCCGCGCTTCGACCCGCCGCAACCAAAGGATCCCGAAGATCGCCACCAACGTCAGCGGCACGAGCTCGAACCCCCAGAACAGCCGCGGATTCCCCGAGAGACAGGCAAGCAGAATCGCGATCACCCGCGTGTTCGCGCTCAACGGGATCATCGCGCGCAGCGCGGGCGCCGCCGCGTTTCCATAGGCCGCGGCGAACGCGAGGCGATCGGCGCTCGCGGCGAACGCGCGCTCGAACGGCGCCGAGGCCGGGTCGAGGCTCGCCGACACCGCGTCATAGGCGCGAACGCCCGGGTTGACCGATCGCGGGCGCACGGGGGTTGGATCGCCCGAAAGGCGGCGGTGGAAGCGGATGCGCTCGGCCTCGTAGAGACTCGACTGGATCGCGTGCGCCGCGCCCGCCGCGATCGCCCACGCCCAACCCTCGCCCGTCCCGATCGACCCGGCGATCGCGCAATAGATCAGGATGAACACCGCATGGTCGCAGACGCCGTCGAGGATGCGTCCGAGCGCGCTCGCCGTCCCCGTCGCGCGCGCGATCATCCCGTCGAGCCCGTCGCAGATCAGCCAGGCGATGCTCAGGCCGAAGCCGAGCAGCGCGAACATGAACCTGTCCCAACGCAAATAGCAAAGCGCCGCGAGCACTCCGAGCGCCAGCCCGCCGATCGAAACCGCGTTCGCCGAAAACCGAAGGCGCAGCGCGAGCGGCAGCAGCGCACGCGCCGCCGCGTGCACCACCCAGCGGTTTGTCGGATCCTCGACGCGAACATCGCGCGAGCGGTCGCGGGGGGGTGGAGTCATGCGAGCAAGACTCGCCGACGCGCGACCCGCCGGTTCTTCGCTATTTCCGATGCGATCTCGTTCCGGTCCCTCCACACG
>JACDGO010000373.1 GCA_013821585.1 Sphingomonadaceae bacterium | reverse complement strand
CGTGATGACATCTTTGTTAAGTCATACCAAGTTTGCTAAATCGCTTCACGCCGTCGGATTGGCCGTAAGTCTCGCTCCAAAACAGTTTCTCTTGCGTCCGCCGCACGATCGGAATCTCGGCCACCCTCGCCAGCCGTTGCCGCGTCAGACGGGGCGGCTGGCGCCCCTCCAGCACCGCGCCCACGACATCCGGTGCAAGCCAGCCCAGCCGTAGCTTAGGATTCTGAACTGCCGTGGCAAGCGCGGCTGCGCAGTCACCGAGAAGCATTGTCACTGATGACGGCAATATGCCGTTCCGCAATGCGCGACTCCGTACCCGCGATCGATGCTTGCACTCCGCCCTGCTCTCCCGCCACGTCCGACCGATGAACGGATCGCCACACCGCCTCGGGCACTGTTCGCACGCCGCAATTTTTCATTTGAAGACCAAAATAGCACATCGCAAGCCCATGGGCGAGAATTGCCCGTCCGCTAGCGGCGCTGATTACCGGCGGTGCATTTGCTCTGTGAGAACGAGCGCCGGTGCTCGGCAACGGTATTCGGCAAGAGGACGATCCGGCGCTTCGAAACTGGCCTTTCACCCCCAATGTAACGGCGCACCTTCGCGCAGCAATCGAACCTACGGTCGCTTAGAGACTTGGCCGATCGCTCGCAAAGGGACGTCAATGTGAGGGCGCTGCTGCCGCGAGCGTCCACGGGTGTCAGGCAACTTGTAAAACTGGTCCGGTAGCAACACGTAAAGCTGGTCCCCCTCGGTGAAGGGGAGGACTGATGGAAGAGGACGCAAGTACGAAGATCTCCGCGGTAATGGCGCGGTGAGAAGCGATATTTTCACCGCGACCATGTGCCGCACCCGAACTGAATGTCATGAGTTCCGACCTGCGAGGAAGCCGCCATCTCGAATTACATACGCAAAAACCCCTCACCGGGTCTGCCCGGCCGACACGTTTCGAGCGAGCAGGTATTCGAGGCACTCAAGCAATCGGGCCAGCTATCGACAGCGGCGGCCGAGCTCGCCTTATCGCCTGCAACGTTGCGGCGTCGGCTGAAGGCCGATCCCGCACTCAGGCGGGCGTGGGGCAAGGAGCGAGAGAAGCGCCGCGCAAAGCCCCCAGCACGCAAGCGCGGGCGGAACGCCTCAGACCCCCGGTTTCTGCGAGTTTGTGTTGGAAGAAGCTAAAGAGATTATCGAAGCCTTGGTTCGGGGCGGCCCGGCGCGGGTTGCGCGCTGACCGGGGTGAGAAACTTGCGCTTCGTTGCGACTGGGGCTTGAGATTCTGCGCAGCGGCAGAGGCGAAGCGACCGTCGCGATATAACAGGCGCGCAGACAGCTTCCCCGTGACCGGACATTTGAAGCGACGCTTTCTCCGGGGCTCGGTGACCACTTCCAGGACCTGCCAGCCGCCGCTGGAGCTACCATCATCGTCGCGCTGGATGTACAGATAGCGGCTGTCAGCGCCGGAGGTCGGCCAAAGGCCGCTGAATGCCATCTGCTGTCCGTTGTCGTTCCACTTCAGCTCGAAGCTCCAGGGTAGCTGAGCAACCGGGGCCGCCTCGAAAATCGCCTGCAACTCCAGCGCGGGGTAGCGGTCAGCCAGATCGGGAGCTGGCTTGCGACGCGCGACGGGGTGCCGAGATCCTGGATCCACTCGCTGAAAGAGCTAGGGACGACCTGGGATCTAAACACAACGGTCCGAGCGTCCGACGGCCAAGGATAATCGGTAAGGTTTGCCGTGCGCTTGTTCCTAAAGGTCTCGAACTTGCGATAGGCAGGACTGGTTCGATCGCCGTGTCGGAGCGCCGCCTGGGTTGACATTGACCCCGCCGAGAGGTCGGCGCGCTTACGGCCCATATGCCATCGATCGATCTGCCGTCGCTTACGCTCGAGCTCGGCGACAACGTCGGGCCAAGCAGACAGCTCGTCGGTCCGCTCTTTGAAGTACAGCAAGAGTGCATCTCGGCGCATTCCCCGGGCCGGCCCCTTGCCGTCGAGACCCAGGAGCCTAGCGCGCTTCTTGGTGAAGAGCAGTTTATCGGGCGACAAGCGCTTGCGAGGAGGCAGCCTTCGCGCGCTCGCGGGCACCGCCTTCGCGCTTACGAAGTTGAGCCCGTCGAAATATAGCGCGGAGCAGCGCTTGCCAGTATCCCTGCAGATAAAATACAGACGAGAACCCCTCTGTAGCTTTACTTCGGTTAACTCGACATATGTCTTGTAGGTTCGCCCGCCGGAGACGTAGACGACTTGGAAATGATCGGAGCCTTTACGATGCGCCAGCATGAAATACCTTCCGCTTATCTCGACAACGACCTCCGCGTCTTTGACCAGAAGAGTCGTCTTGAGGACGTCGGAAACGGTCAATTTTATCGGCTTGAGAATGGCGCAAATCCTGGTAAAAGGCCTCGCGCGCATACGCGGGCGCGCACGCGGCCCGAGCTCATTCGTGAATTAAACCGCTTAACGCAACAAAAAGCGCCAAAATGTTTCGGTAGTGCCGATAGACCTGCGAAAGTAGTCATCGGAGATAATAGGCTCAGGAGCGCGCCACAGCGCCTGGCATTCGCGTCTCCGCGGCACGGCGTTCGGCTGCAGCGCGAGACCGTCAGCGGCGTAAAATAGCCGATTTCGGCCTGCGAACGCGTCGCCAGCGACGCAAGAATCTTTTGAAGCTGAATATTATGGTGCCCGGGGGCGGGATCGAACCACCGACACTGCGATTTTCAGTCGCATGCTCTACCAACTGAGCTACCCGGGCGTTCGGCGAGCCGAAGGCGGGCCTCTTAGGCAAGCCCCGCGCGCCTGTCCAGCGCGCCGCCCGCCCCGTTGACCTGCCGTCCGCGCTCGGCATACGCGTGACCGCAATGAACGATCGTGCGCTCGGCCACGAGGGGGAAACACTCCGGTCATCGTCCTGGATGCCGCGCGCATCGCTGCGTGTCGGCGTCACCGGGCATCGGCTCGAACGGCTCGGCGCGGGCAATGCCGTTGCGCTCGCCCCCGCGATCCACGATGTGCTCGCCGCGGTCGCGAGGGCGGCCCGGGGATCCTTTCCGGATGCGCCGTCTTTCCGCCTCGTCACCGCGCTCGCCGACGGCGCGGACAGCATCGTCGCCGATCGGGCGATCGCGCACGGCTGGGCGCTCGACGTCGTTCTGCCC
>JACDGO010000372.1 GCA_013821585.1 Sphingomonadaceae bacterium | reverse complement strand
CAGAAAGGCTATTTCGCCGATCACGGCACGACCTTGTCGGGCCTCATGAAGAAGCACGGCACCGATCCGGCGGAGTTCCTGTCGTTCGTCCACGACATCGCGCTCGACCGCATCGTTCATGACGCGCCGCTCGTCGATCGCATCGCGCGGCTGCCGGGCCGCAAGCTCGTCTTCACCAACGGCGACGCAGCATACGCCGGGCGGGTGCTTGCCCGGCTCGGCCTCGGCGGCGCGTTCGACGGCGTGCACGATATCCACGCGATGAATTACGTGCCCAAGCCCGATCCGCGCAGCTATGCCGCGCTGTGCGACCGCTGGGACGTCGCGCCGCGCCGCGCGCTGTTCGTCGACGACATGGCGCGCAACCTGAAGCCCGCGAAGGATCTCGGCATGACTACGGTGTGGCTCAACAACGGCTCGGAGCAGGCTGGCGGCGAATCCTGCCCGACGTTCATCGATCACGAGATCGCCGATCTCGGCGACTGGCTCGCGGCGCTGACGAAGGAAACCGCATGACTCTCCAGGCGACGATCGACGCGGCGTGGGACGTGCGCGAGGAGTTGAGTGTCTGGACGCGTGGCGATGTGCGTGACGCGGTCGAAACCGCGCTCGACCTGCTCGATTCGGGAGAGGCGCGCGTCGCCGAGCCGGGTCCGGACGGCTGGCGTGTCAATCAATGGCTCAAGAAGGCGGTGCTGTTGAGCTTCCGGTTCAACGATATGGCCGCGATCACGGGCGGACCCGGCGGCGCGGCCTGGTGGGACAAGGTGCCGTCGAAGTTCGACGGATGGGGGGAGAACCGCTTTCGCGACGCGGGCTTTCGCGCGGTGCCGGGAAGCATCGTCCGGCGCGGCGCGTTCGTAGGGCGCGGCGCGGTGCTGATGCCCAGCTTCGTGAACATCGGCGCGCACGTCGGCGCGAACGCGATGGTCGACACCTGGGCGACGGTCGGCAGCTGCGCGCAGATCGGCGCGAACGTCCATCTCTCGGGGGGAGTCGGTATCGGCGGTGTGCTCGAGCCGCTTCAAGCCGGGCCGGTCGTGATCGAGGACGATTGCTTCATCGGCGCGCGATCGGAGGTGGTCGAAGGCGTGATCGTCGAAAAGGGCGCGGTGCTGGCGATGGGCGTGTTCCTGTCATCGACGTCGAAGATCGTCGACCGCGCGACCGGAGAGGTCTTCACCGGGCGCGTTCCCGCCTATTCGGTGGTGGTGCCCGGCAGCCTTCCGGGCAAGCCGCTCCCCGACGGATCGCCGGGGCCGAACCTCGCCTGTGCGGTCATCGTCAAGCGCGTCGATGCGCAAACGCGCGCAAAGACCGCGATCAACGAGCTTTTGCGCGATTGAACGCGGGATACATCCGCAGTTCACGCGAGTCGCGACAATCGCGCCCAAATGACACGCCGTTTGCTCCTCATCGCCGGGCTCCTCGCCTCGACGCCGCTCTCCGCGCAGACGCCGCCGCCTCCGCCCCCTGCCGCTCCGCAAGCGGCGGATACGGCCGACGATGCGGAGGACATCGTCGTCACCGGCCAGCGCGAGCGCGGGTCGGTCGAAGGCGACATCCCGCCCGAAATCCAGATCCGCCCCGCCGAGATTCGCGCGCTCGGCGCGAGCAACATCGCCGAGGTGCTCGAGGCGATCGCGCCGCAGACGGGCAGCGGTCGCGGACGCGGCGACGGCGCGCCGGTCGTGCTGCTCGGCGGGCGGCGCATCTCGGGCTTCAATGAGATTCGCGATCTGCCGTCCGAAGCGATCGCGCGCATCGACATATTGCCCGAGGAAGTCGCGCTCAAATACGGTTATCGCGCCGACCAGCGCGTTGTGAACATCGTCCTCAGGCGACGCTTCGACGCGGTGACGGTCGAACTCGAACCGAGTCTGGCCACCGACGGCGGACGGCCGGCGGGGCAGGCCGAACTCGGCTATCTGCAGCTCGGCGACAAGGGCCGCCTCAGCCTGAACGGCGAATATGAGCATCAGGCGCCGCTGACCGAAAGCGAGCGCGACATCGCGCCGACGCCGGGAAGCGCGTTCGATGCGCGCCCGTTCCGCACGCTTTCGCCCGAAAGCGATCGCTTCGCGCTCAACGGCACGCTCAATCGCGGCTTGCCCGGCAACGTCTCCGGAACGCTCAACGGGCGGTTCGAGGACACCGCGACGCGCAGCGGCTTCGGGGCGATCGCGACGGCGAACGGGCTCGATCCGCTGACGCGCGACGCCGATACGCGCACCGCGCATCTCGGCGTCGCCTTGAACGGCGACATCGCGCCGTGGCGCTGGTCGTTCACCGCCAACGCCGATCGTTCGCGCATCCGCAGCCTGACCGACAACGCCGCATTCGGCGGCCGCGATTTCGCGCGCGCGGTCGATCGCTCGCTCGGCGCGGACTTCGTCGCGACCGGCCCGTTGTTCGCTCTTCCCGCGGGCGCTGTCTCGACCACGGTCAAGGCGGGATTCGAATTCCGCGGTTTCACCAGCGACGCGGTGCGCTCGGGCATCGCCACGGGCGCGGACCTTTCGCGCGACACCGCAAGCGTCCAGGCCAATTTCGACGTGCCGGTCGCGAGCCGCCGCGAGGCGGTGCTCAGCCCGCTCGGTGACCTGTCGCTCAACTTCAATATCGCGCGCGACCGGCTGAGCGACTTCGGCACGCTTTCGACGATCGGCTACGGCCTCAACTGGTCACCGTTCCCGATTCTTGAGTTGATCGCCTCGACGACGCACGAACATGGCGCGCCGACCGTGCAGCAGCTCGGTAACCCGCTGATCGCGACGCCGAACGTGCGCGTGTTCGACGTGGCGCGCGGCGAGACCGTCGACATCACCGAGATCGATGGCGGCAATCGCGCGCTGCTCGCAGACAATCGCCGCGTCTTCAAGCTCGGCGCGACGCTGAAGCCCTTCACCAAGACCGATCTGACGCTGCGCGCCGACTATACCAGCGAGCGCGTCAAGAGCGCGATCGCGTCGTTCCCCGCGATCACTCCCGCGATCGAGGCGGCGTTTCCCGATCGCTTCACCCGGGACGCGAACGGGCGGTTGACCCGCCTCGACAACCGGCCGGTCAATTTCGCCGAGACCGCGAGCGATCAGCTCCGCTGGGGGCTCAATTTCTCGCAGGCGATCGGCCCCGCGCCGTCGCCAGAAGCGCTGGCGAA
>JACDGO010000371.1 GCA_013821585.1 Sphingomonadaceae bacterium | reverse complement strand
GCTGTGTAGTCGGTCCGGCTCATGCCGCGCCTCCCCGTTCGCCGTCGAGCGCGCGCGCGAGCGCCCCCCGCGCGCGCAGCAGCAGCGATTCGAATGCCTTGATGTTCATCTCCATCGCCTCGGCCGCCAGCGCATTGGGCTGGTCCTCGTAATAGGTCAGCACGATCGCCGCACGCTGCCGGTCGGGCAGTGCCCCGATCGCCGCGACGACGCGCGCGCGCCGCCGCTCTTCATCGATCGTCTCGGGCGCGGCGGGCGATTCGTCGACGCGTTCGGGCGCCTCCTGGTCGCTCGCGAAGCGTTTTTTGCGCAACCGGTCGAGGCACAAATTGACCGCGACACGATGCAGCCACGCCGCGACACCCGTACCGCCCGCCTGCCAGCGCGCGGCATGTTGCCACAGGCGCAGCAGCGTCTCTTGCGCCACGTCTTCCGCCTCCGCCGCGTCGCCGGTCATGCGCCAGGCGATGCGGTGAAGCGTCGCCGCATGCCCGTCTATTACGGAGCGGAACGCCGACGCGTCGCGCCGGACGATGCGCGCCATCAGCGCATCGTCGCCCTCCGGCTCCGCGATGATCGCCGCACTCGCCATTCGCGAACGATAACGCATCCGGCCGGCGAATCCTTCGCTTCAGAGCAGGAAGCCGTAGAAGGCGAGAAATCCGGCGCAGAAGGTCAGCAGGAACAGCTGGCGGTCGCCCATCGGCTCGCCCTTCGGAAGCACGAGCGGCGGAGGCGGCGGGAGCATCCGGCGAAGCGGATGGCGCGCGGCGGCGTTGGCGATGGCGATCGATGGCATGGCCAATCGTTAACGCGCGGTTGACCACGATGGCCATGCGAAATCGCGGTTAACGGCCGTCCGATCGCGGGACTTTATTTTCCACGCACCGGCGCGACGCCGAGCTCGGTGAGCTTCTTGCGCAATGTATTGCGGTTGATGCCGAGCAGCTCGGCGGCGCGGAGTTGATTGCCGCGCACCGCGGCGAGGGTCGCTTCGAGCAACGGCCGCTCGACCTCTGCGAGCATGCGGGCGTGAAGGCCGGGCGGAGGCAAGCCGCCGCCATGCGCGAGGAATAGCCGTCCCAGATGCGCCGCGACCGCTTCCGACAAGGTTTCCGCCGGGGTCGCGCCGCCGATCTCCACTGGCGCGAGCTGCGCGTCGATCATCGCCGCCGGGATCACCGGATCGCGCGCGATCGCGGCGAGGCGGCGCATGAGATTTTCGAGCTCGCGCACGTTGCCGGGCCAGCCGTGCGCCGCGAGGCGGTCCACACTCGCCGCGTCGAGCCGCTTCCTCGGCAGCCCGCCCGCCGCGGCGCGCTCGAGGAAATGCCGCGCGAGCAGCGCGACGTCGCCGCCGCGCCGCCTGAGCGGCGGCAGCTCGACCGGCACGACCGCGAGGCGGTAGTAGAGATCTTCCCTGAACCGTCCGTCGGCGATCAGTTCGGCGAGGTTCTTGTGCGTCGCGGCGATGATCCGCACGTCGACGCTGACCGGGCGCGCGCCGCCGACGGTGGTGAACTCGCCCGACTGAAGCACGCGCAGCAGCCGCGTCTGCGCTTCCATCGGCATGTCGCCGATCTCGTCGAGGAACAACGTCCCGCCTGCCGCCTGCTCGAAGCGCCCGGCGGTGCGCGCGGTCGCGCCGGTAAACGCGCCGCGCTCATGCCCGAACAGCTCGGCCTCGATCAGCTCGCGCGGGATCGCCGCCATGTTAATCGCGACGAACGGCGCGGCCCGGCGCGGACCGAGGTCGTGGAGCGCACGCGCGACGAGCTCCTTGCCCGTCCCCGATTCGCCGAGGATGAGGACGGTCAGGTCGGTCGCGACGACGCGCGCGATCATCCGGTAGACGTTCTGCATCGCCGGCGAGCGGCCGATCAGCGGCAGGCCGGCGTCTTCGGAAGGCGGCGCGTCCTCGTGCCTGCTGCGCTTCAGCCCGTCGCGCACCGCGCGGCACAGCTCGTCGAGGTCGAACGGCTTGGGCAGATATTCGAACGCCCCCTGCTCGGTCGCGCGCACCGCCGTAGTCAGTGTGTTTTGCGCTGAAAGGACGATGACCGGCAGGTCGGGCCGCTTCGCGAGGATCGACGGCACGAGGTCGAGGCCGTTGCCGTCGGGCAGGATCACGTCGGTGACGAGGATGTCGGGCGCGAAACTTTCGAGCAACGCGACCTCCTCGGCGACCGAGGCGGCGGCGCGCACCTCGTGCCCGTCGCGCCGCAGCGCTTCGGTGACGACGACGCGGATCGCGGCGTCATCGTCGACGAGGAGGACTTTGCCCCGCGTCATGCCGCCCTCGGGAGCAACAAGCGGAACACCGTCCGCTCGGGATCGCCTTCACGTGCGAACTGGACGATGCCCCCGTTGTCGCGCACCAGCTTGTCGACCAGCGCGAGGCCGAGGCCGCGACCCGACGATTTCGACGAGACGAACGGCTCGAACAAATGCTCGGCAATCCCCGGCGGCGGACCGGGGCCGTCGTCGATCACGCACAGCTCGATCGGGACGGAAAGGCGCACGCCCCCTTCCCCGGCCACCGCGACGCCGTGGCGATAGCCTGTGGTCAGCGTGACGACGCACGCTTGCCCCGCCGGGACCGCCTCGCACGCGTTCTTGACGAGGTTGAGCACCACCTGGACCATCGAATCGCGGTGGACGAACACCGGCGGGAGCGAGGGGTCGAACGCGTCGCGAAACGTCACCGCGCGCCCGAATCCTTTAACGGCGAGCGCGCGGACATGGTCGATGATCGCGTAGATGTTCTCTGGCTTGCGCTGGAGCGCGCGACTGTCGGTGAACTGCTCCATCCGGTCGATCAGCCCGGCGATGCGGTCGACCTCGTCGCGAATCAGCCGCGTCATCGCGCGCGCGCCTTCGTCCGCGCCCTCGTCCAGCAATTGCGCCGCGCCGCGGATGCCCGACAGCGGGTTTTTGATCTCGTGCGCGAGCATCGCCGCCGCGCCCGTCGCGGTGCGCGCAAATGAGCGCCGGTCGCCCATCGCCTGCGCGGAGCCGCCGTGCAGCGAGACCAGCCGCCAGCCGTCATGATCGGGGAGCGCGGCGGTATGGAAATCGACGCGCAGCCGCCGCCCGCGCGGCCCCTCCACCATGCAGTCGAACGCGGCGAACATCGCCTCGCCGCGCACACCTTCCAGACAGGTCTCGGGAAGCCTGAGGACGACGCCGAG
>JACDGO010000370.1 GCA_013821585.1 Sphingomonadaceae bacterium | reverse complement strand
TGTCTGGGCATTTTCCAACCGGCAGGACTGGGATGAGGGGCTCGATCCCGAAACGCGCGCCGAGGTTCATGACAAACTCACGCGCTTCATGCGTGGGCGATGGTTCGAGCCGCCGTTTGGAGGTGAAATTTTCACCCGCCTGCTGCTCGGTGCGTTCGACGCGATGGCGGCGCTTCCCGCCGGCCCGCGCCTCCTCCCCGACGTTCAGCCGCTCGACCTGTTCGTCACCGTCACCGACTTCAACGGCCATCCCGAGATCCTCCGGCTCAATTCGCCGCCGGAGATCGTCGAAACCGAGCACCGGCTGACCTTCGCGTTCCGTGACGCACCGGGTGAGCCGGGCACGATCGGCGACGTGCCCGACCTCGTCTTCGCTGCGCGCGCGACCGCCAGCTTTCCCGGCGCTTTCCCGCCATTCGGCGTCGCCGAACTCGACCGCGTGCTTGCCGCCGACGGCCGCGACTGGCCCGGGCGTGACGCGTTCCTCGGGCGCGTCCTGCCGGGGCACGCGGAGGACGCGGTGCTGATCGACGGCTCGGTGCTCGCCAATGCGCCGTTCCGCCCCGCGATCGACGCGCTCAAGAACCGGCCGGCGCGGCGCGAGGTCGACCGCCGCTTCGTCTATATCGATCCCAAGCCCGGCATTCGCTCGGTCAAGGTCAACCGCGGCGGCGACGCGGAACTGCCTGGTTTCTTTACCACTGTGTTCGGCGCGCTCTCGGACATCCCGCGTGAGCAGCCGATCCGCGACAACCTCGAAGCGATCGAGGGCCGTTCGGCGCGCATCCGCCGCATGCGCCGCATCATAGAGGCGCTGCGCCCCGAGGTCGAAGCATCGGTGGCAAAACTGTTCGGCCGAACTTTCTTCCTCGACCGCCCGACTTCCTCGCGTATCGCCGCCTGGCGCGCACGAGCGGTGGAGCGCGCCGCGCGCGACGCGGGTCACAGCTATTCGGCCTACCGCCAGCTGCGCCTGACCGCCATAGGGAAAGCCGCATCGGGTGCTTCGTGGAAAGACGCGATGCGCGACCCCGACGCATTCCTCGCGGCGCGCGATCTCAACTATCGCATTCGCCGCCTGCGCTTCGTCGCGCGCCGCCTCGCGACGATCGCCGAAGGCGATCCTGCCGCGCGGCTCGACGG
This sequence comes from Sphingomonadaceae bacterium, assembly GCA_013821585.1. Classification (GTDB taxonomy): domain Bacteria; phylum Pseudomonadota; class Alphaproteobacteria; order Sphingomonadales; family Sphingomonadaceae; genus Sphingomonas_O. The sequence goes on along the minus strand of JACDGO010000370.1, from coordinate 2,055 downwards.
CGTTCGCGACGCAGTTTACCGCCAGCTCGCGCGCTTCCTCGAGCTCGAAGTGCATCCCGACCCCGCCGCCGACCTGCCCGCGCTCGACGCCGAAACCGACGCCGCGATCGCGGCTGCGCTCGACGCCTGCGACCGGCCCGACCGGCGTGCGCCGCTGCTCGCCTATGTTGGTTTCCCCTTCTACGACGTCGCGACGCTCGCGCTGCTCCAGGGTGAGGGCTTCGACGAGTTCGATGCGATCAAGATCGACCGCATCTCGCCCGAGGAAGCGCAGTCGATCCGTGGCGGCGGCGCTGCGGCGACGCTGAAAGGAATCCAGTTCAACAGCTTCGGCGCGTTCTTTTCGCGGGCCTATCGCGAGAATGACTATCTTTGGGGCCGCCTCCATGGCGCCGAGCGGCTGATCGATATCCTCGTCTCGACGCTCCCCGCCCCGGCCGCGCTCGCGCCCGGTGTAGTCGCCGCCGCCAAAACCGCCGTTTTCGAAGCTATTCTCGCCGAAGAAGCGCCGCGCCTCTCCCAATCGGCGGCGCTCATCGCGCGCATCCGCGAAGAGATGGCAAGCGCGGCTGGAAAAGCAGGCGCGAGCGGCTTAGACTGACGGCCATGCAATTCCTGCGTACGATATTTTGGGTCGTTCTCGCCGTCGCCGGTGTGGTTTTTGCGTTCAACAACTGGACGCCCGTCACCATCCGGCTGTGGAGCGGCATCGTGCTCGACACGAGGCTCCCGGTGCTGCTGCTCGCGGTGTTCCTGATCGGGCTCGTGCCGCCGCTGATCCTCCACCGTGCGACCCGCTGGACTCTCAAGCGCAGGCTCGACGCCGCGCAACGCTCGCTCGACGAGACGCGCGCTCCACTTCCTTTCGATCCGGCCATCTCCGCGCCGCCCATCCAGTCATGACCAGCCCGATCTGGGTGGCGATCGACACGCCCGACATCGAGCGCGCGCAGGCGGTCGCTAGGAAGGTCCAGCGCCACGTCGGCGGCATCAAGCTGGGCCTCGAATTCTTTTCGGCGAACGGGCGGCAGGGCATCCGCAAGATGGCGGCGATCGGAATTCCCATCTTCCTCGACCTGAAGCTCCACGACATTCCGAATACCGTCGCCAAGGCGGTGCAGGCGCTGCGTCCGCTCAACCCCGCGATCCTGACCGTTCATGCTGCGGGCGGCCGTGCGATGATGGAGGACGCAAAGGCGGCCGCGCCGGCGGGCACCAAGGTCATCGGCGTCACCGTCCTCACCAGCCTCGACGCGAGCGATCTCGCGGCGGCAGGTGTCACCGGCAGCCCGCACGATCAGGTGCTGCGCCTCACCGCCGCGGCGCGCGAGGCCGGGCTCGACGGCGTGGTCTGCTCGGGCGACGAAGTGGCGGCGGCGCACAAGCTCTGGCCCGAGGGTTTCTTCGTCGTCCCCGGCGTGCGGCCGGCGAATAGCGACGCCAGCGACCAGAAGCGCATTGTCACGCCGCGCCAGGCGCTCGACGACGGTGCGTCGATCCTGGTGGTCGGGCGGCCCATCACGCTGGCGGGCGATCCCGACCAAGCGGTGCGCGCGATCGAAGCGACGCTCTGACGCCGTTACCTCGCCGATTCTTTTCTCGTGGCGTCCCCATCCGACCCGCTCAGCCGTTCTGGCATAATCGGAAGGTGCCACGATGGAATATGCCGACACGATCAATGCCGCCAATTTCGATTTGGCTGTTGGGCGCGCCCGGCAGCTGGTCTTGAACGTTACCAACCCATCGCGATTCTGGCGGCGGAAGCCGTCATGGAAACGTTTTGCAGTTGCGTGACAACGGGAGAGGATGCGGCCGAACACCGTTCGTCGCAACTTCATCGTCAGCTGGTCGAAGAAGTGGTCGCGCGTGTACGTTCGACCCCAATCAATGTCGCGAAGAACCTGTGATGCCCGACCGGACAATTATCCCGGAATCCTCCCGAGTTTTGGGTGAAAGGGCATTGTCCCGCTGGATCAACGAAGGCGGAGCGGTTGGCGACGCGTCACCGGATGGCGCGATCGTCCTTGAAGCTCCGCATATGGCCCAGGCCGAAAT
>JACDGO010000369.1 GCA_013821585.1 Sphingomonadaceae bacterium | reverse complement strand
GGTCACCGCCCTTCAGCCGCACAACGATCGCGCCCGTCTTCACATGCGCGACGATCAGCGCGTTGATCGCATCTTGGGGGAGCGTGTGGCGGTCGCGCTTTTTGGCGACCGAGATCCGCTGCGCATGCGGCGGGATATGCGCGAACACGCGGTCGTCGACGAGACCGTCGTGAACCACGACATCGGCTTGGCGCAGCGCCTCGACCGCGTTCAGCGTCAGCAAGCCGGGATCGCCCGGCCCCGCGCCGACAAGGATCACGCGCCCGCGCGCGTCGGGATCGAGGAGGCTGGCCATGCCGCGAAGATGCTGCGGCGCGACGCGCTTCTCAAGCGAGCGATGCTTTGGGTCGGGGTAGCGGAGCTATCGGCGGCGGGACGAAACGCGACCGCGGCCGAAAGCATGGCGTCTGCTTTCGGCCGCGGAGGCGGAGGAGCGAGTTTTCGCCGTTATCAGAGATAGCGCCAGCCGTCGCGATAGCGGTAGCGGTTGTGGTAATAGCGATGACCATCCCAATAACCGCGGCCGCGATAGAGATTGCCGATCACAAGACCCGGTGCGACCAGCACGGGGCCGCCGCCATAGTTGGGACGACAGCCGCCGCGCGGTCCGCGATGATAGCCACGGCCGCAGCCTTCGGCGGCGACGGCCGGCGCGACGGCGGAAAGGGTGACGCCGGCGGCGAGCGCCGCGAGAATTAATTTCTTCATGTTTACCTCTCGAATGATGTTCCGGCAGCAGTCCCAATGGGGACAGCGTTAAGACTGCTCTGACCCAAGGTCGTTCCGAACGAAGTATCGGAGCTTGGGAGCGACGCGGACAGCCGGCATTTTGAGATTCCCGGCCTCCTTCAAGCCGATCCGATCGCGGACGTTTCCATCTGCGTAACTCTGCCCTAGCAAGAGCCGGGGGACGCGATGCGGATATATTCATCCGGCTGTTTTATGGCTGGCGCGTTCGGGGGAGCCATGTCTTGTTTAGCGTGAAAGCGTTTCGCCTCCGATTTCTGGCGCTCGGCCTTGCCGCTTCGCTTTCCGGCACAGCCGCGCACGCGCAGGTCACGAGCTGCTATGGGCGTGCGATCACGGTTCTGGACTTTCGCAATCCGGTCTTGGTTTCCGGGACCGCGCTGAGCGTCGGCGCAATCTATCGCTTCGCCAACGTCGCGCCGGGCGTCGACGCGCGCGTCCGCATCAATGCGATCAGCGCGGGGGCGTCGCTCGCGATCATCGACCGCGACACCGGCCTGATCGGCAATTTTCAGCCCGAGCTGGCCGGAGCCGACGCGCGAAGCGCCGATTTCACGATCACCTTCGTCGTCGCGGGAACGGCGACGCCGATCGCGCTTGATGTCGCGGCCTCCGGCATCGACATCGACGGCGACAGCGCGTCGCTTCGCGAATATGCCGAATTCTCGACGCCGTTCGCCGCCTATGTCGTCGACAGCCCGACCAACCTCGACATCAACGCATCGGGGCCTTCGGTGCCGGCGAACGTCCGTTTCGAATCGCGCACCAATTTCACCGCGCCGGGGATCGACCCGACCGCGACCGCAAACATCGTCTCGATTCTCTACACCTCGACGAGCTCGTTCCAATATCGCATTGGAACACTCGGCACTGGCAACACCGTCCGGCTGACGTCGCTCGATTTCTCGTGCCCCGCGCTCGCCTTGCCCGCGGAGAGCACGGTGGTGCCGCAGGACTTCGGCGACGCGCCCGCAGCCTACGGCAATCCGGCCCACGACATCGTGGCGGGAATCCAGATCGGTGCGACCAACACGTCGGAGCCCGCGCGCTACAACAGCCCGACCGCAACGGGCGACACCGGCGACGACGGCGTTACGATCACGCAGCTGAGGCGATCGCAGGCGGGAACCGCGACGGTGACGGTCTCGGGTTCTGGCGGTCGCCTGCAAGCATGGATCGACTGGAACGGCGACGGCGACTTCGCCGACGCGGGCGAGCAGATCGCGACCGACGTCGCCGATAACGGCGCCGGAGACACCAATCCCGCGACCGGCACGATCGGTGTCAGCATCCCCACACCCGCGGCCGCGACGCTCACCCAGACCTTCGCGCGGTTTCGCTGGTCGACGACGAGCGGCCTCGGTTCCTCGTCGACCGCGTCGAACGGCGAAGTCGAGGATTATGCGATCACGATCTTCGGGCCGGCCGTCCTCAGCACGACGAAGACTTCCGCCGTTTACGATCCCGCGAACGCCAATCTGTTCGCGGTTCCCGGCAACGATGTCCTCTATACCATTACGACGTCGAACATCGGGACCGGGCCGGCGGACGCGAACAGCGTGTTCGTCGTCGATGCTCTGCCGGCGACGGTCGAATTCTTCAACGGCGATGTCGATGGCGCAGGGCCGGCGACGGGCGCGGTTGCGTTCACGCAGACCGGGGCGGGCCTGACATTCACGCTGGCCACCGACCTCAGATACTCGAACCTCGCGGGTGCCCCGGCGAGTTTCGCTGCGTGCGCCTATACGCCAATCGCGGGCTATGATCCCGCCGTCCGCTATGTCTGCCTCAATCCGAAAGGTACGATGCTTTCGGGCGGCGCCCCCGCGCCAAAGTTCAGCGTGCAGTTCCGGACGCGCATCAAATAGACCTAGCCCTCGGCATCGCCGCATGGTTCGCGCTCGATCGGAAAGGTGTCGTGCAACAGGGCGAAGTCGAGCTGCATCGCGCCCGCCTCCTCGCTGATGATGTCGACAAAATCATGGTTCAGCAACACCTCCTCGCGCGTGTAGCGACGGCCGCCCTGCGACTGGCTCGCGAGCAAGGTGTCGATGCCGTTTACAGTGACCGACAGCATGAACCGATCGCTGTCCGCCAGCGCCTTCAGGACCGGGCTGTCCTCTTCGAGCAGATGTACGAGCGTCCAGGCGAGGCCGAGCATCGGATTGCGGCTGCGCACCAGCGGCAGCTCGGTCAGACGTCGGAACACGCGTCCGTCCGGCATTTCGACGGTTTCCAGCCACGACATCTGCGCGGTCGCGTCGGCCAGCGGGCGCGAACGGATCGAGGCGACCCGCGCCATCAGCGCGGGCTGTCCTTCGAACCGCCCGACCACGGCGACGTTGCTGAATTCCAGGCTCGTCCGCGGCCGCGCGAAGCGGGCGAAGATCAGGCCCGTCATCGTCGCGGAAAAGAACAGGCCGATGAGGATTTCGAGCGAGGCGATCGCGTGTCCGGTAT
>JACDGO010000368.1 GCA_013821585.1 Sphingomonadaceae bacterium | reverse complement strand
CCTCAGAGGCCGATCAGCGGCTGATGAGGCGCATCGACGTCCTCAATCTGGCGTATCCGTTTGCCGGCAGCCGCATGCTGCGCGACATGCTCAACCGCGAGGGCTTCGAGGTCGGACGCCGGCACGTGGCCACGCTGATGCGGCGCATGAGCATCGAGGCGCTGTACCGCAAGCCCAACACGAGCAAGAAGCACCCGGGCCACAAGGTCTACCCGTACCTGCTGCGCGAGCTCAAGATCGATCGGGCCAACCAGGTCTGGGCGGCGGACATCACGTACATCCCGATGGCCTGCGGCTGGGTCTACCTGTGCGCCGTCGTCGACTGGGCGAGCCGGCGCGTGCTGTCGCATCGCGTCTCGATCGGCATGGACGCTGCGTTCTGCGTGGAGGCGCTGCAAGAGGCCCTCGCCAAGTACGGGCAGCCCGAGATCTTCAACTCCGACCAGGGCAGCCAGTTCACGAGCGAGGCGTTCACCGAGCCGCTGAAGGCCCGTGGCGTGGCCATCAGCATGGACGGCAAGGGCGCGTGGCGGGACAACATCTTCGTGGAACGGTTCTGGCGGTCCATCAAGTACGAAGAGATCTTCCTCCACGCCTATGAATCGGTCGCCCAGGCCCGGGCGGGGATCGCGCGGTACATCGATTTCTTCAACACCGCGCGGCCGCATTCTTCGCTGGACGCCAAGACCCCGGACGAGTTCTACTTCGCGACGCTGCCGGCGATCGAACAGGCAGCATGAGCGGTAAACACGAACCGATGTCAAACCCGCAGGGCTCCACTTATCGAAGCCGGTTCGGTGTTCGAACAACCGGAGCCACCTCTCGACGGAGCTCTTGCTCCAACGCTTGAGTCCGCCGCTTCAACGCGGCGATCTCCGAGCGATATGTGGTCGCGGCCTTCTTGAGGGTTTGGGTGTGGCCGCGTATTTCCCGGCGAGCGACCCGAGAAATCTCACTCTTGAGGATGCTTGCGATGTTTGGCATGGCCGCGATTGTGCCTTCGGCGACTCCGTCCCGAAAACACAAAGAGGCTCGGGGTCGATCCGCGGTCGGGCTTCGCGTGGTCAAGCCGGTCGACGCGACACACCTCGGCCGAACGCGGCGCGAACATCGGCCGGCAGAAAACTAACCAGCGTGTGTAGCAAGATCGGCAAGAGAACGAGATCGTCGATCGCACCGAGCAGAGGGACGGCGAAGTTGACGGGGTCAATGGCGAACAAGGCCAGAACACCCGCAGCCGGCACTAGCCAGGCCGGCCGGTTCGGATGGCGCAGCGCAAACCAAAGCAGACGCAAGTCTTGCCGACCCACGCGCCAAAGCAGCAGCAATCGTTTCATGGCACAGCTCCGTTTGCCCAAACACGCATGTGCGCACGAGTGCGCCGACTTCAACGGCGCTGATCGAAACTCGAAGTGCTCGGGCCGGCTTCGGCCGCCGCGCCAGTCGCGCTGCGCGCTTGGTGTCACGTCTGCACCGCAGAGACGCCGACTCGAGGGTGTGTCGTCATTCGCAGTGCTGCGACGACCGTAGAAGGGGGTTGCAGCCCGTGCGCCAGGTCGGCACCTCGACGTCGTGTCGATCGACGCATGCCCGAGGTATGTTCTGGACGACTTAAGGGTGGCTTACCGAGCCATCGCGACGATAGAGGACGTTATCGACGTCGAAATACGGCGGACGATACCAATCTGGCCCCGCATTTGGCGTAGATTCTGGTCGTTGCGATGTTCGCGTGGCCCGGCCACTCCTGCACCTTGGCGGTGTCAGTAGTGGTCGAGCGCGTGGCCGTCCAAGTCCCAGCCAAGCCCCTCTAGCCGAAGTGGTCTGCCGATTTCAGCGATTGCTCATGTTGCGCATCACGATGCCGAGCGCTGCAGTTCCCAGCGTTTGTACGAGGCCCGGATGCTGGGAGTAAAACGATCCGAGCTTGTCCATGATCGAGCCGTCATGCTGCTGGGCGTGTTCGGCAATCGCGCTGACGTCGTTTGGGGAAAGCTGCGACGCTTGCTGGGGCGTGATCATCGAGGAGAGACCGCCGCTCCCGAGCACACGGCCGAGAACCCCGCCCGCCAGCCCTGACAGCGCGCCGGGCCCGATCGACTGGATAAGCTGATTCAGGACACCCGACTGCTGCTGCGGGTTGGACTGGCCGAAGAGGCTTCCGACCATCTGGCCGAAGGGCGGCGTTGCATCAGAGCGAAAAGCAGAGGCGATCCCCTTGCCCAGGTCTTGTGGATCTGCCTCCTGGGCAACTTGACGGAAGTGATCCTCGATGTTGCCGGTCGGCGTCGACGACGGATCTGCGTATTGCTTAAGGATGTCGAGAATTCCCACGGGGTCTCCTTATGGCGATGGAAGAGGCCGCGCGAACTGCCGCCTTCCCTTTGTTCAGGGCGTCTAGCTGCGCGTCCTGCCGCGGGTAATCAAGTTGACGATCGCCAGCAGGATGATGGCGCCAATGAACGAGACCAACAGGCCGGGCAGGCTGAAGTCGTTCTGGTTGATCGTCCCAGCACCCAGAAGCGGCGAAATCAGCCAGCCGCCGAGCATCGAGCCGACGATGCCGACGACGATGTTGAGGATCATGCCCTCGGGTCGCTTCATGACGATGCTCGCGAGCCAACCGATGATGCCGCCAACGATCAGCCAGATGATGAAGTTCATGGGATGCCTCAGAGGTAAAGAAGGCTGCAATCTACAGCACTCCGCGCTCGTCCCGAGAGAGGGTTAAGTCGCACGGTCATGTAGGCCAGCTTCCGGTCTCGCAGGCTCATTCCAAGACGATCGAATCGATCAATGCGGGCTACCGCCCAGGGCCAGCAGATCAAGTGCCTGACGGTGGTTGACGAGTTCACGCACGAATGCCTGGTCATCGACGTGGCCGGCTCGATCCGCTCCAAGCGGGTGATCGAGGTGCTCTCGCGTCTCATCAGCACGCACGGAGCGCCGCTCTTCCTGCGCTCGGACAATGGACCGGAATTCGTCAGCCGAGCCATCCTCGAGTGGATCGCCGAAAGCGGCATCGCCACGGCGCTGATCGATCCGGGCAAGCCCTGGCAGAACGGTACCAACGAGAGCTTCAACGGCAGGTTCCGCGACGAGTGCTTGAGTGCCGAGTGGTTCCGCTCGCGCGCCGAGGCCAAGGTCGTCATCGAAGCCTGGCGCCTCCACTTCAACGCCATCCGACTCACAGCAGCCTGAACTACTTGACGCC
>JACDGO010000367.1 GCA_013821585.1 Sphingomonadaceae bacterium | reverse complement strand
TCGGCTATCCGGCGTTCCTCGCCAATGTGTCGCGGCTGGTGATCGACTTCAACCGCGAAGCCGACGCGCCGGGTCTTATCGCGAAGGCGAGCGACGGTATCGCCATTCCCGGAAATGCCTGCGACGGGCGAACGCGCATCGGCTGGTGGCACGACTATCACGACATGCTCGGCCAGCGCATCGCCGCCAATCGCCCGAACCTGATCGTCTCCCTCCACAGCTTCACGCCGCACCTGGCCGAGCGCCCGCACGAGGAGCGCCCGTGGGAGATAGGTATCCTCTACAATCGCGACGATCGCACCGCCCGCATCGCGCTCCCGCTGCTGAAGGTGGCGGGCGTCGTCGCGGGCGACCAGCTTCCCTATTCGGGCAAGCTCCTCAACGCGACGATGAACATGCACGCCGAAGCCAACGCCATTTCCTATCTTGGCATTGAGGTGCGGCAGGATTTGATCGCCGATGATGCGGGCGTCGCGCATTGGGCGAACCTCTTGCGGCCCGTCATCGCCGCGTGCCTTGACCATTTCGCGCGTGAGCGCGAAGCGGGTAGCCGATGACCTCGCGCTTCGACAAATCCCGCCTGCCCAGCCGCCACGTCTCGATCGGCCCCGAGCGCGCGCCGCATCGCAGCTATTATTACGCGATGGGTTTGACCGAGGAGGACATCGCTCGGCCGTTCGTCGGCATCGTAAGCGCGGGGAACGACAGCGCGCCGTGCAATACCACGCTCAACCACCAGGCCGACATCTGCCGCGCGGGCGTCGAGGCCGGGGGCGGGATGCCGCGCCGCTTCAATACGATTACCGTCACCGACGGCATCGCGATGGGCCATCAGGGAATGAAATCCTCGCTGGTCAGCCGCGAGGTCATCGCGGATTCGGTCGAGCTTTCGGTGCGCGGCCATTGCTATGACGCGCTCGTCGGCTTCGCCGGGTGCGACAAGTCATTGCCCGGCATGATGATGGCGATGCTGCGCCTCAACGTGCCAAGCATCTTCGTTTACGGCGGGTCGATCCTGCCCGGCCGCTACCACGGCCGCGATGTGACTGTGGTCGACGTGTTCGAGGCGGTCGGGCAACATGCGGCGGGGAACTGCCCGCTGAGCGATCTCACCGAGCTCGAGAAAGCAGCATGCCCCGGTGACGGCGCGTGCGGCGGACAGTTCACCGCGAACACGATGGCGTGCGTCGCGGAAGCGATCGGCTTGTCCTTGCCGAACAGCAACATGGCGCCAGCACCTTACACGACGCGCGATCAGGTCGCGCATGCCGCGGGCGAGCAGGTGATGGCGCTTCTCGCCGCGAACGTCCGCCCGCGCGACATCTGCACGCGCGCCGCCTTCGAGAATGCCGCGCGCGTCGTCGCCGCGACCGGCGGCTCGACCAACGCCGCGCTGCACCTGCCCGCGATGGCGAGCGAGGCTGGGATCGACTTCGACCTGTTCGACGTCGCCGAGCTATTTAGGACGACGCCCTACATCGCCGACCTCAAGCCCGGCGGGCGCTATGTCGCGAAGGACATGCACGAGGCGGGCGGCGTCTACATGCTTATGAAGACGCTGATGGCGGGCGGCTTCCTCGACGGCGACTGCCTGACCGTCACGGGCAAGACGCTGGGCGAGAACATCGACAAGGTGACGTGGAACCCCGAGCAGAAGGTCATCTATGACGTCAAGACGCCGCTCAGCCCGACCGGAGGGGTAGTCGGCCTGCGCGGCAGCCTCGCGCCAGACGGCGCGATCGTGAAGGTGGCGGGGATGCACAGGGTCGAGTTCACCGGCCCGGCGCGCGTGTTCGACTGCGAGGAGGATTGCTTCGCCGCGGTCGAGGCGCGCAGCATCAACGAGGGGGAGGTCATCGTCATTCGCTACGAAGGGCCGAAGGGCGGCCCCGGAATGCGCGAGATGCTGTCGACCACCGCCGCGCTTTACGGTCTCGGCATGGGCGAGAAGGTCGCGCTGATCACCGACGGCCGCTTTTCGGGCGCGACGCGCGGCTTTTGCATCGGACACGTCGGACCGGAGGCGGCAGACGGCGGTCCGATCGCGCTGGTCGAGGACGGCGACACGATCGCGATCGACGCCGAGGCGGGGACGATCGACCTGCAAGTTGACGACGACGTGCTTGCCGAACGCAAGGCGAAGTGGCGGCCCCGCGTCAACGATTACCAGTCGGGCGCGCTCTGGCGTTATGCGCAAAACGTCGGCCCCGCCTGGCAGGGCGCCGTCACCCACCCCGGCGCGAAGGCCGAGCGCCATGTTTATGCGGATATCTAGCGCGCTGCTGCTGCTCGCGCTTGCCGGGTGCGGGACGAAGGCCGAAGCGCCGCGCGGCGACATGATCGACTGCGCGCTCGACGGCGCGGCGGAATTCGCGAAGACCTGCACCGTCGAGCGCGGGGAGTCCGGCCTCACCGTCCGCCGCCCCGATGCCGGCTTCCGGCGCTTCACCGTCACCGCGCGAGGCGTCGAGACCGATGGGGCCGAGATCGCCGAGCCGCAGGCGGACGGCTCGGTCAAGGTCGGCGCCGACCGCTACCGGCTGCCGAAATGACTCCGCTCGGCGGCCCGGTCCTGACCGCCGCCGACATGCGCGCGGCGGAAGCCGCGTGTGGCATCCCCCTCGCCGAACTCATGGAAAGGGCAGGGGCCGCGCTCGCCGAAGCCGCATGGCGTTTCGGGAACGGCGCGCCCGTGCTCGTGCTCTGCGGCCCCGGCAACAACGGCGGCGACGGCTATGTCGCGGCGCGACTGCTGGCGGCGCACGGCCTGTGCGTGCGCGTCGCCGCGAGCGGACCATCGGCCACCGATCTCGCGAAGAACGCCGCAGCGCTTTGGACCGGCCCGGTCGAGACGCTCGACGCGTCCTCCGCGCCCGTCCTCGTCGATGCGCTGTTCGGCACCGGCCTTACCCGCCCGCTCGCTCCCGGAATTCGCGATCCGTTTCATCGCCTCACCAAGGCCGCGCGCTTCGTCATCGCCGCCGATCTTCCCAGCGGCGTCTCCACCGCCGCCGACGCCGATCTCCGCGCGGCCAAGACCAACCTCACGCTTGCCTTCGCCGCCGCCAAGCCGGCGCATCTGCTGCAACCTTCCGCGAGCCTTTGCGGGCGCGTGATGATCGCGGACATCGGCATCGGCATCGGCGTCGCGAGCGAAGCGACGGTGCTTGCCCGCCCCGACTTGCCGACGCCCGGCCCCGCCGACCACAAATACACGCGCGGCTATGTCCTA
>JACDGO010000366.1 GCA_013821585.1 Sphingomonadaceae bacterium | reverse complement strand
TCCGACACCGACGGGAGCGCCATGACATCGGCGGCGGCGAGCCAGCCGGCGATCGTCGCGGGCGGCACCGCGCCGCTGAAGCGAACGCGGTCCGCGACGCCCGCCGCCTTGGCGCGCGTTTCGTAGCGCGACCGCGCTTCCCCCTTGCCGATCAGCACGAGCGTCGCGTCCGGAAGTTCGCCGAGCGCGTCGATCAGCAACTGTTGCCCCTTGCGCTCGATCAGCCCGCCGACGCTGACGATCAGCGGCCCCGCGACGCCGAGCGCGGCCTTGGCTTCGGCGCGGTCGCGGACGTTGAAAAGCGTCCGGTCGATGCCGGTATAGTGCACGGCGATTCGGTCGGCGGGCATGCCGAGCGCCGCCATGTCGCCCTTGAGCGCGGCCGACACCGCGAGCAGTCCGTCGGCCGCCCGCCCGGCCGCGACGATCTGTCGCCGGATCGGCGCGCGCCCGCCCCAATAATGGATGTCGGCGCCGCGCGCCTTGATCGACACCGGCACGCCGAATTCGCGCCCGAGCGCGATCGCCGCAGGTCCATCGGGAAAGAAGAACTCGGCGTCGATCACCTCGAAGGGGAAACGCGCGCGAATCTCGCGCAGCAACGGCCGGAGCGCGCGCGCGAGCAACGCGGGATCGAAGCGATTCCCCGGCAGATGCGCGAAGCGCGGGCGGTGGACGGTCAGCCCATGCCACGCCTCGCGTTCCGGCAATGCGGCGAGCGGGCGGTAGCGCGGATGGCGCGCGAAGAGCGGCGGGATGCCGAGCGGCGCGACGACCTCGACTTCTACGCCCGACCGCGCGGCGAGCGCGCAGGTCTGGCGCTCGACGAACGGCCCGAACGTCGGCCGCGACGTGTCCGGGAACAGGGTCGAAAGAGTGAGGACGCGCAACACGCGCGCGCTCTACCCCCGATGCTCAGAACAACGCCAGCCGCTCCGCCAGCGGATAGGCGAACAACAGGTCCGCGCCGGGATCGACCTCGAGCTTGACGGCATCATTCGCGATCCAGCATTCGCCCGCCGTGAAGCGCGATCCGTCGATCGCGCCGCCCCCGGCGATTGGGATCAGCCACCCCGGAAGGCCTTCGGGCAATGTCGCGGTGCGCGCGCCGCTCCACGACCAGCGCTCCATCACGAACTTGCCACCTTCGCACAGGATCGTGCGTCCGCTTCCCGCGTCGCCTGGAACGGGCGGCGCGACGAACGGCGCGGGATCGGACACCGCGATGCCTTCATCCAGATGAAGCTCGCGCGGGCGGCCATAGTCGTAAAGGCGATAGGTCAGATCGACGTTCTGCTGGACCTCGATCAAGGTCAGGCCCGCGCCGATCGCGTGGACCGTTCCCGCAAGTGAATAGATGAATTCGTTAGCCGAAACCGGCCGCCAGTCGACAAGCGTCTCGATTTCGCCGTCGAGCGCCGCCGCGCGCAGTTCCTCGCGGGTCGCCGTCCGCCGCAGGCCGAGTGCGATCGTCGCCTCGGGATCTGCATCGAGGATCACCCACGCCTCGTCCTTGCCGCGCTTGTGCCCCGACGCGCGCGCTGCAGCATCGTCGGGATGCACCTGAATCGACAACCGCTCGCTGGTGAAAAGATATTTGACCATCAGCTCCGGATCGCTTCCTTCCGGCGCTTCGAACCAGATCTCGCCGACCTTCTCCCCCGAGGAATTGTCGAAGCCCGGCCACAGCGTCTCGCGGCCCCAGGGCTTTTCGACGCGGATCGTGTTCAGGCGGGTCGCGGGCATCGCGCGCTCAATAGTCGAAGGCTCGGCCCGGTTCCACTTGGCGCTTGCCCGTTGCGCGGCTAAGAGGCGCGCCATGCGTATCAGCACCCGTATCGTCACCCTTGCCGCCGCGCTCGCGGTCCTCGCCACCGCGGGCGGCTGCGCGCGCAACCGCAAGAAGGGCGACCTGCCGTTCGTCGCGCGCGACGTCGACACGCTCTATTCGACCGCGAAGGACCGGCTCGACCGCGGGCAATACACCGTCGCAGCCCAACTGTTCGACGAGGTCGAGCGCCAGCACCCTTATTCGGTCTGGGCGCGCCGCGCGCAGCTGATGGGCGCGTTTAGCTATTATCTCGGCCGCGACTATCAAAAGTCGATCGATTCGGCGCAGCGTTTCCTGTCGATCCATCCCGGCAACAAGGACGCGCCCTACGCCTATTATCTGATCAGCCTCGATTATTACGAGCAGATCACCGATGTCACGCGCGACCAGAAGATCACGCAGGAGGCGCTCGACGCCTTGGGCGAACTCTCGCGTCGCTATCCCGACACGCGCTACGCGACCGACGCGCGGCTGAAGATCGATCTCGTGCGCGATCATCTCGCGGGCAAGGAGATGGAGATCGGCCGCTTTTATCAGCGGCGCGCGCAATGGCTCGCGGCGGTGATCCGCTTCAGGAAGGTCGTCGACGAATATGACACGACCAGCCATGTGCCGGAAGCGCTCGAGCGGTTGACCGAGAGCTATCTCGCGCTCGGCGTTCCCGAGGAAGCGAAGAAGTCCGCCGCCGTGCTCGGCGCGAACTATCCGGGCACCAAATGGTACGAGCGCGCCTACGCGCTGATGCAGAAACACCCCGTTTAGTTCGTCATTCCCACGCAGGTGGGAATCCATACCCCCAAGCCTCCTGCAATATGGATTCCCGCCTGCGTGGGAATGACGGTAAACGGGCCGGGAATATGCTCAAGTCCCTTTCCATCCGCGACGTCGTCCTGATCGAGGCGCTCGAGCTCGACTTCACCGGCGGCCTCGTCGTCATCACCGGAGAGACCGGCGCGGGAAAGTCGATCCTGCTCGACGCGCTCGGGCTCGCGCTCGGCGCGCGCGCGGCGTCGGGGCTGGTGCGGCAGGGCGCGGCGCAGGCGAGCGTGACCGCCACGTTCAACTTCGATGCGGGCGTCGCGACGCAGCTCGACGAGAACGGGATCAAACACGACCGCCAGGAACCGCTGATCGTCCGGCGCACCTTGCGCGCCGACGGCGGCAGCCGCGCCTTCGTCAACGATGTCGCGGTATCGGGCGCGCTGCTGCGCGAGGTCGGTGACGCCCTCGTTGAATTTCATGGCCAGCACGACGATCGCGGGTTGCTCGCGCCCGCCGGCCACCGCGCGCTGCTCGACGCCTTCGGCGCGATCGACACGCGAGGCGCCGCGGCGGCGTTCGCGGCGATGCGATCCGCCGAAGGTGCGCTGGCGACGGCGCGCGAGGCGCTCGCGCACTCCGAAGTCGATCGCGAC